>NZ_LGQY01000010.1:0-97178 GCF_003116065.1 Azospirillum sp. TSO5
AGGGGCTGGATTCGAACCAGCGTACGCTAACGCGGGCAGATTTACAGTCTGCTGCCTTTAACCACTCGGCCACCCTTCCAGTCCGCGGCTTGGCAGTGCCCGCCGCGGAGTTCGGCAATATGCGAATTTTTCAGACCTTGTCAACACGGGTTAAGCGGTTCACACCAGAAAAAATTCGGCTGCAGTCCGCTGCGGCCCCCTCCCCTTCTTCGTGGGTATCATGACGCGCTCCAGACATCCCGGCTCCGGCCCCGCTTTCAGCCGTTCTTCCGACCGCAATGCCGACCGCACCGCCGGGCGGTCCGACGCCAAGGAGCTGCATGGGTCATCGCCGCGGCAGGACCAGGCGGACGACTCCGGGCGGGCCGGCCGGCGGCCGGCGAAGGGCGGGCGTCCGCCGGCCGCGCGCGGCGTCCTTCTCTATGGCCTGCACCCGGTCGCCGCCGCCTGGACGAACCCGGAGCGGCGCATCCACCGGCTGCTGGCGACCGACTCGGGCCGGGCAGCGCTGGAGCCGGCTTTCGCGGCGGCGCGCGCGTTGGGGCTGCAACGTCCGGAGGCTTCGCCGGTCGACCGCATGGAGCTTGAGCGGATGCTGCCTCCGGGCGCCGTCCACCAGGGCATCGTCGTCGACGCCTCTCCCCTGCCGGAGCTGGGCATCGAGGATTTGTGCAACGAGTTGGAGTCGGAGAAATCCGCGGTCATCGTCGCCCTCGACCAAGTGACGGATCCGCACAATGTCGGCGCCATCCTGCGGTCGGCCGCTGCCTTCGGCGCCCGCGCCGTGGTGGTGACCGAACGCCATGCGCCGGAAACCACGGGCGTGTTGGCGAAGAGTGCCTCGGGCGCACTTGAAGCGGTGCCACTGATTCGCGTCACCAACCTCGCCCGCGCGCTGACCGACCTGCAGCAGAACGGCTTCTGGTCGGTGGGGCTTGCCGAATCGGGACAATCGACTCTGGCCAATCTGGATCTGACGGGCAAGACCGTGCTGGTGATGGGGGCGGAGGGCAGCGGGTTGCGTCGGCTGACCATGGAGCGCTGCGACGCCATCGCCCGCCTTCCGACCGGCGGGCCGGTGGGCAGCCTCAACGTTTCCAATGCCGCTGCGGTGGCTCTGTACGAGGTCGCCCGCCTGCGCGAGTGACCGCGAAGTGGATCCGGTGCGGCCAAGTGCTTGTTTGCACGGAAAAGGGACGCTAAGGTGTGCCTCCGCCAAGCGACGGGCGCGCCGGATTAGCTCAGCTGGTAGAGCAGCTGATTTGTAATCAGAAGGTCACGGGTTCGATTCCTGTATCCGGCACCACCGCCCGCTGGGGAGGTACGGGCAAGGCCATGGCCGCCCCGATGCCACACTGACGGCATTGTCACCACGGAACCCTTGGACGGCAGCACGGTTGGAGGAGGCATTGGAATGCCCTCTGACACCAGCTTGTGCGAAAGGCCGATCATGACCAAGCCCCAGCGCCCCGAGTCGGGCGGTAACACGCCCACCACTCCCAGCGCGGAGGCCCATCGGATGCGCGCGGACATCGATCGCGGGCTGACCGGCGACAAGGTTCCTGCCACCGATCCCGCCGCCGCTCCGCTCGGCACCGACGACGAGGCGGCCGGCACCACCCCACCGCACGGCATGTCGCGCGACCCCATCGTCCCCAAAAACCAGCGCATCCCGCCGGGCCAGAAGAAGGGCGGCGATACGCTCGACACCTGACCGCCTGATTGCAAGACGTCCAGAACGGCAAAAAGCCCGGCCGGGGATCCCGGTCGGGCTTTTTGTTGTCAGGCGTCCCGCCGTCGACCCTCGGAGGTCTGGGCTCAGAAATAGCGCTCCGGCACGCGGACGACGTCGTCCGGCATCACCGAGGTGGTGATCGGAGCCTTGCGGATTTCCTTCTTGGGATCGGCGCCGCGGGTGATGAGGACGTAATCCTCCTTGGCGCGGTAGGTGTAGCCGCCGGCCATCGCCACGGCCGAGAGGGCAGTCATGCCGTTGACATACTGGTACTGGCCGGGGTTGCGCACCTCGCCCAGGATGAAGAAGGGCCGGTGGTTCAGCACCTCGACACTGACCTTCGGGTCCTTCACATAGCCGGCGGAGAGACGGGTGGTGATTTCCTTTTCAAGGTCGCGGGTGCTGCGGTCCTTGGCCGAGACTTCGCCGATCAGCGGCATGGCGACCTTGCCGGTGCCGTCCACGCGGAACTCACCGGACAGCTGTTCCTCACCGAACACGATGACGCGCAAGGCGTCGCCCGGGCCGAGATGGTACTCGCCGATCTGACCGGCGCTGGCGGTCTCCATCGGCGCGTCGTTGCCGGCACAGCCGACCATGGCAACGGCGAGCGCGGCCAACCCGATCCCCTGGCCCAGCGCACGGAACATATGACGTCGATTCATCCCTAAACCCTTTCCCTGGCTGGTGGATGCCTGCCGCAGCGCCGGTCCGGTCCTGATCACCGGTCCGGTTGGCCCGGATGGATGGAACGGCTCCTTGGAACCACCCATCCGCCGGCCGCCTTGCAGCGGCGCCCTTTGGTCACGCACCTGAATTCGGGTGGAGACTAGCAACTCGCAAGCGCTTGGGAAAAAGTGGAGAGGAATTACCGCCTTCGGATCCCCCCAATACATCGCTGCCGGCTAGAAAAGCAGGCATAAGAAAAGGGCGCCCGTCATAGGACGGACGCCCTGCCCTGTTCAGCAAAACCTTTAGGACCTTCGGCCGGGACTTTCCCGGACGGACGATCCGGATTCGGCGGATTACAGCCGGGATTACATCTGAGCGCCGAGTCGCAGGTAGATCAGGTTGTCGCTGTACTCGGCCGCACTCAGGTTGGAGTTGCGCTTTTCATAGGTGTAGCCGCTGGTCAGATACAGGTAGCGGTTCATCTGATAGGTGCCGCCGATGCTGGCCGTATAGACCTTGTCGTTGCGGTCGTTCCCGTTGAAGTCGTCCTGACGGTACTGCAGCCGGGCGTTCAGCACCAGCGAGCGCAGCAGTTCGTGATCGACGCCCAGGGCGAACAGGGTGCGGGTGTAGCTGGAGGCGGTGCCGAAGCCCGGGCTCGACGAGGTCTCGCGCACCTGGCGGCTGGCGGTGGCGCTGATGCCGGTCAGCTGGGTGACTGCCCAGTTCAGGCGCCCGCCGAAGGACAGGCCGCTGAAGTCCTCGAGCCGCGAGTCCTTGTAATTACGGACGAGGTAGCCGGCGAACAGCTCGCCGGTGACCA
Source organism: Azospirillum sp. TSO5 (assembly GCF_003116065.1). Taxonomy (NCBI): domain Bacteria; kingdom Pseudomonadati; phylum Pseudomonadota; class Alphaproteobacteria; order Rhodospirillales; family Azospirillaceae; genus Azospirillum; species Azospirillum sp. TSO5. The sequence goes on from NZ_LGQY01000010.1 coordinate 3,231, forward strand.
GGCCGGTCAGCTCGCTGGCAACGCCGCCCACCACCTCGTACCCGTCCGAGTCGCGGTCGAGGCCGAAGGCGTCGCGGTCGTTCTTGTGGCGGGTCCAGGAATAGGTGCCCTGGATGAAGGCCTCATAGCCCTCGATGAATTCGTAGCCGACACGGCCGACCGTCGCGTATTCCCAGCGGTCACGGTCGCCCTGGCGGGCGACGCCGCCGCCGATCAGGTCGACGTCGTCATAGGTGATGTACTGGGCCGACCCCGACACACGGGCGCGCAGGCGGTTGAAGCGCTGGGTATAGCCGGCCTCGCCGCCGCTGGTGAAATACTTCACCGGCTCGGCATAGCCCTGCAGGCTGTTGATGTCGCCGCGGCCCTCGTGGTTGCGGCGGTGGAACAGCCGGGCGTCCAGCGCACCGCCTTTGTTCACGTCGTAACGCCCGTCGGCCTGCGCGGCATAGTCCGTGTAGTTCTCGCCGGAATGGTCGCTGTAGCGGCCGGTATCGGCAGAGGCGGAGAAGTTCAGCGCATGGGCCGCGAAGTCGGACTTGATGTCGATCCGCGGACGGACGGTCCAGATGACGTCGTCCTCGTGGTTGTCGCGGGTGGCGTAGACGTTGGTTTCATAGGTGGCGCCGGCTTCCACCCGCGGCAGGAACAGGAAGGAGCCGGCGCGGACGCCAAGCTGCTCCAGCTCCGGCCGGCGGCGCTCCAGCACGGTTTCGCCACGCTGCAGGTCGTCCTGGGCGGCGGCGGGAAGCGACGTCAGCCCGGTCGAGGCGAGAGCGAGGGCGAGGAGGGAAAGGGTGCTGGTCTTCATGGAGTCACCGCGCTTGGCTGGGTTCGGTCGGCTCTGGGTTCGGTCGGCCCGTCGGGCCGGGGCCGGCCCCTTGGTGGGACATGTCCGGGCACCGCCTTCCGGCGGGACCCGATGCGGACGCATCCTCGGCAAAGACACAACAAACCGTGCTCCTTCCGCAACAGTGAAGCCCGGCCGCCGCCGCTTTTGCCGGGTCCTGTGGTGTGGCCGCAACAAAAGCCCGGCAATGGGACAAGAGCGGCAGTGGCAATGATTCGATTGATTTCAGTCCATTTTTTAAATGGTCGTAAGATGAAGGTCATAGCCGCGGACCGACAGAACTGGCGAAGCTCCCCCACCCCTGCCCTGCCCCTACTTGGAACCGTCCGCCCCGCGCCCGGTTGTTCATGACGATTCCTGACCAGGAAAGGTGCCGTATGACACGCCGACTCGACACGCCACCGCCGCCGCCCTCGACCAAGCGCCCGCCCGACGCCACCACCCCACCCTACACGCCGGGCGGGGTGACACCCCCCGATGGAGGGGGTCCGGCAAGTCCTGCCGAGAAGACCGCTCCGCCCGACAGCTATCCGCCCAAGCGGAAACCCTGACGAAGAAAAGGCGGTGAGAAGCGGCGGCGACCGAAGCGTATCATAGGGGCGGCGTCATGAATCGGCGATCGGGTTCACCCGAATTGCGGCAGAAGCAGCGCTTGCCTTGTTTTCGAACTTGCGCCGCTTCTTTTGTTGCGCCGACGGTGACGTTCGCATTCCTGTGGCTCTATGACGCATCTGCGAAGGTTGCACTGCGCCCATTGCGTTTTCTACCCTTTCCATGAGGAACGCATAATGGATGCAACGGGTGGCAACAGGCGGCAAACGCCGGGCCACCTCTGCCCACGCAGCCGGGAGCGGCGGTCCGTGCCCGCCCCAGCCTTCACCCCGGACCGAAGGCGGGCGCGAACCACGGGCCCGTTGCCATGGACGACTTCGGACGACTGCCTCCCGACGACTACCAGTTGGCCGGCCAGGTTCACCACCGCCTCCGCCGCGCCCATCAGCGCTCGTCGGCGATCTTCATCGACCTGATCGGCGATTCGCTGCTGACCCCCACCCAATGGGCGGCCCTGGCCACCCTGTATGCCGAAGGTCCGCTGTCGCAGAACCAGCTCGGCCGGCTGACCTACATGGATCCGGCGACCACGCAAGGCGTGATCCTGCGGCTGGTGGAGCGCAATCTGGTCGAACGCCAGCCCGACCCGCAGGACCGCCGCCGCACCAGCGTCCGCCTGACGCGGATCGGGCAGGCGCTGGTCGTCGACCTGATGGCGAACGCCGCCGCCGCCCACGAACGCACCCTGGAACCGCTGTCGGAGGAAGAGCGGGTGCAGTTCTTGGCCCTGTTGGCCCGCCTGATGTAGGCGGCATCGCCTGCCGGTTGGAAATGGCCGAACGGGAAACCCCCGATCAGTCGGTGACTTTTGCGCGGGGTTTGCTATGAACGCGGTGTGTTGCGTCGCACCGCGACCCGGACACGCCGCTGGTCTCTCACGAACCGGGGTCCCCGCAGGATGAAGCACCGCCACCCGACCGCCTCGCCGACGGCGAAGTCCCTTCTTTCGGCCGCTCTGTTTGCCGCGATCTCCGTTGCCGCGCTCGCCACCGGTCCCGCCGCGGCCCAATCCGCGAAGGAGCCGGTGAAGTTCAGCGGCGCGCCGGTGCGGGTGGGCGAGATCAACAGCTACACCGGCCTGCCCGCCTTCACCATTCCCTACCGCCAGGGCTGGCAGCTGGCGCTGGAAGAGATCAACGCCCAGGGTGGCGTGATCGGCTGCTGCGAACTGCAGGTCGTCTCGCGCGACGATGCCGGCAAGCCCGACGACGCGGTGCGCGTCGCGCAGGAGCTGGTGACGAACGAAGCGGTGGACGTGCTGGCCGGCACCTATTTCTCCCACATTGGGCTGGCCGTCGCCGATTTCGCCGCTCGCAACAAGATGCCCTTCGTCGCGGCAGAGCCGCTGACCGATGCCATCACCTGGGCCAAGGGCAACCGCTACACCTTCCGCCTGCGCCCCAGCACCTACATGCAGGCGGCCATGCTGGTGGAGGAGGCGGCAAAGTTGCCGGCCAAGCGCTGGGCCACCGTCGCCCCCAACTATGAATATGGCCAGTCGGCGGTGGCGTGGTTCAAGCAGCTGCTGAAGGAAAAGCGCCCGGACGTCGAGTTCGTGGCGGAGCAGTGGCCGGCCCAGGGCAAGCTGGAGGCCGGTCCCACCGTCCAGGCGCTGGCCGCCGCCAAGCCCGACGCCATCTTCAACGTCACCTTCGGCGCCGATCTCGCCAAGTTCGTGCGCGAGGGCGAGGGGCGCGGCCTGTTCCGCAACCGCAAGGTCGTCAGCCTGCTGACCGGCGAGCCGGAATATCTAGAGCCGATGAAGGACGAGGCGCCGGAAGGCTGGATCGTCACCGGCTATCCGTGGGACCAGATCGACACGCCCGCCCACAAGACCTTCGTCGCCGCCTACACCGCGCGCTTCAAGGAATCGCCCAAAGCGGGTTCCATCGTCGGCTACATCACCATGAAGGCGGTCGCCGCCGCGATCACCAAGGCCGGCTCATCCAATGCGGAGCCGATCGTCGATGCGCTGGCCGGCCTGACCATCGACAGCCCGGTCGGCCCGGTGACCTTCCGCGCGTCGGACCATCAGGCGACCATGGGTGCCTATGTCGGCACGACGACGGTGAAGGACGGCCGCGGCACCATGAAGGATTGGCACTACGCCGACGGCGCCAACTACCTGCCGCCCGACGACGTGGCACGCAAGATGCGGCCGGCGGAGTAAGGCGCCGGGCTTCCGATTGCCCCCTCCCTAACCCTCCCCCACCTTCGGTGGGAGAGGAGACTGCCGCCGCTCCGCGACTGACTCCCTCTCCCTCGAAGAGGGGGAGGGTTGGGGAGGGGGCAAGAGTCCGCACCGAAACGACGAATCCATGTCCTTCCTCCTCGTCCAGGCCCTCAGCGGCCTTGCGACCGCGGCGACGTTGTTCCTGGTGTCGTCGGGGCTGACCATTGTGTTCGGCGTGACGCGGATCGTGAATTTCGCGCATGGCTCCTTCTACATGGTCGGCGCCTATGCCGGCTGGTCGCTGATCGAGCGGTTCGGCGGCACGCCGGCCGGCTTCTGGGGGTCGGTTGCCGCCGCGGCGCTGGCGATGGGTGTTCTCGGCGCCGCGATGGAGATCGGGCTGCTGCGCCGGCTCTACCGCTCACCGGAGTTGTTCCAGCTGCTGGGCACCTTCGGCGTCGTGTTGGTGGTGCAGGACCTGACCGCCTGGGCCTGGGGGCCGGAGGATCTGCTGGGCCGGCGGGCGCCGGGGCTGAAGGGCTCCATCGACATCCTCGACCAGCCCTTCCCGCTCTACGACCTCGTGCTGATCGGGCTCGGGCCGCTGGTGCTCGGGCTGCTGTGGCTGCTGTTCAACCGCACCCGCTGGGGCACGCTGGTGCGGGCGGCGACGCAGGACCGCGAGATGACCAGCGCGCTGGGAGTCGATCCGGCGCGGCTGTTCACCGGGGTGCTGTTCCTGGGCTGCGCGCTGGCCGGGCTGGGCGGTGCCTTGCAAGTCCCGCGCGAGGCGGTGACCTTGCAGATGGACATGGCCATCGTGGTGGAGGCCTTCGTCGTCGTCGTGGTCGGCGGCATGGGCAGCCTGACCGGCGCCTTCCTCGCCTCCCTGCTGATCGGGCAGTTGCAGGCCTTCGGCATCCTGGTCTTCCCGCAGATCACGCTGGTGATCGTCTTCCTGTTCATGGCCGTGGTGCTGGTGCTGCGCCCGCACGGCCTGCTCGGCCGGGCCGACGAGGTGCCGCCGACGGCGCCCGCCACGGTGACCGTGCCGCTGTCGGCCGGGCGTCATGCCGGGGCCTGGGCACTGGCCCTGCTGGCGGTCATGGCGGCGGCGCCGCTGGTCGCCGGCGATTACGCGCTGATCCTGCTGACCGAGGTGGTGATCCTCGCCCTGTTCGCCGCCAGCCTGCATCTGCTGATCGGGCTGGGCGGGCTGGTGTCCTTCGGCCATGCGGCGTGGTTCGGGCTGGGCGCCTACGGCTCGGCCCTGCTGGTCAAGCACATGGACGCGCCGATGCCGCTGGCGCTGGCCGGCGCGCCGGTTCTGGCCGGGCTTGGGGCGCTGGTGGCGGGCTGGTTCTGCGTCCGGCGGTCGGGGCTGTATTTCGCCATGCTGACGCTGGCCTTCGCGCAGATCGTCTGGTCGATCGCCTTCCAATGGTATGCGGTGACCGGCGGCGACAACGGCATCCTCGGCGTCTGGCCGTCGGCCTGGGCGGCGGGCAAGGCGGCCTATTACTGGCTGACGCTGGCGCTGTGCGGCGGAGCGTTGTGGCTGCTGCGCCGGGCGGCGTTCGCTCCCTTCGGCTATGCGCTGCGGGCCAGTCGCGACTCAGGGCTCCGCGCCGAGTCGGTGGGCATCGACGTGCGCCGCTTCCAGTGGATGGCCTTCGTGCTGGCCGGCACGGCGGCGGGTCTGGCCGGCGGCCTCTACGCCTTCGCCAAGGGCAGCGTCTTCCCCACCCTGCTGGCGGTCCCGCAATCGGTCGATGCGCTGGTGATGGTGCTGATGGGCGGCATCCAGACCGTCGCCGGACCGCTTGCCGGTGCCGCGGTCTTCCACCTGCTGGAGTCGGAGGTGATGAGCATGACCGACTGGTGGCGGCTGGTGCTGGGCCTCATCATCGTCACGCTGGTGCTGGTCTTCCCCAAGGGCATCGTCGGCTTCCTGTCCGGCCTGCGGTCGAATTTCGGGCGGAGGCGGTCATGAGCGAGTTGCCCATGACCGAGTTGCCCATGAGCGAACTGGTGGTGCGTGACCTGCAACGCTCCTTCGGTGGAGTGCAGGCGGTGGGCGGCGTGTCCTTCACCCTGCGCTCCGGCGATCTGCTGGCGCTGATCGGACCGAACGGCGCGGGCAAGAGCACCTGCTTCAACCTCCTGAACGGGCAACTGCGGCCCGATTCGGGCTCGGTCAGGCTGGACGGCACCGAACTGGTCGGTCTGCCGCCGCGGCGCATCTGGGCGCTCGGCGTCGGCCGAACCTTTCAGATCACCGCGACCTTCGCCTCGATGACGGTGGCGGAGAATGTGCAGATGGTGCTGCTGTCGCGCGCCCGCCGCCTGTTCGGGCTGTGGCGCCCGGCCGCCGAGCAATTCCGCGAGCCGGCGCTGGCCCTGTTGGACCGCGTCGGCATGGCAGGGCAAGCCGACCGCCCCTGCGGCGTGCTGGCCTACGGCGACGTCAAGCGGGTCGAATTGGCGATGGCGCTGGCGAGCGAGCCGACCGTCCTGCTGATGGACGAACCGACCGCCGGCATGGCCCCGGCGGAACGGCTCGCCCTGATGGCGCTGACGGCGGAGCTGGTGCGCGAGCGCGGGGTCGCGGTGCTGTTCACCGAGCATGACATGGATGCCGTCTTCGGCCACGCCACCCGCGTGCTGGTGCTCGACCGCGGCCGGCTGATCGCAGAAGGCTCGCCGGATCAGGTGCGCGCCGACCCGCGCGTGCAATCCGTCTATCTGGGAGGCGAGGCGTGAGCGAACCGCTGCTGACGGTGGACGGCCTCCAGGCCTGGTACGGCCGCGCCCACATCCTCGACGGCATCGCCCTGACCGTCGGCCGTGGCGAGGTGGTGGCGCTGATGGGCCGCAACGGCGCCGGAAAGACCACCACGCTGAAGGCGATCATGGGGCTGGTGGAACGTCGCGCCACGACCTTGCGCTTCGACGGCCGCGACCTGTCGGCCCTGCCCGCCCACCGCATCGCCCGGCTCGGCGTCGGCTATGTGCCGGAGGACCGCCGCATCTTCGCCGACCTGACGGTGGAGGAGAATCTGGAGGTCGGCCGCCAGCCGCCCCGCCCCGGCGCCCCAACTTGGACTCCGGAGAAGCTGTTCGCTCTGTTCCCCAACCTCGCCGAGATGCGCGGCCGCCGCGGCACCCGGATGAGCGGCGGCGAGCAGCAGATGCTGACGCTGGCCCGCACGCTGATGGGCAACCCGTCTCTGCTGCTGCTCGACGAACCGTCGGAAGGGCTGGCGCCGCTGATCGTGAAGCAGATGGCCGACGCGGTGCGACGCCTGAAGGCCGAGGGGCTGTCGGTGCTGCTGTCCGAACAGAGCCTGTCCTTCGCCTCGGCCGTTGCCGACCGCGCCTGTGTCATCGAAACCGGCCGCCTGCGTTGGACCGGCACGATGACGGAGCTGATGGCGGATGAGGGGGTGAGGGCGGCGTATCTGGCGGTGTGACCGCCCGCCCCCTCCCCTTCTCGTCACTCCCCGGCGACGCTGAGGTCCATCACCGACTTCGGGTCCAGCGACTTGTCGACCTGGCCTTCCGACTGCCAGAACTTCACCTGATTGACCACATCGTCCACCAGCAGGCGGGCCTGCGGGTCGACATAGGGAAGGCCAGCGGCGACGATCTCCGGCTTTTGCTTGGTGGCGTCGGCGATGATGCCCAGCAGCTCGTCATAGCCGGGTCCCTTCACCAGCTTGCCCTGCGCATCCTTGCCGTTGAAGGCGGTGTGGTATTCGGCCAGCGCGGTCTTATAGGCGCGCATGAACTTCTCCACCAGCGGACGGCGGTCCTTCATCGTCTTCGGCGCGGTGAACAGGGCGCCGAGCTGCCAGGGCGTCTCGTCGCCGACCCAGCCCAGGATCTTGCCGGCGCCGTCGGTGGCCAGCTGCCGCGACACGGTGGACGGCGCGATGATGGCGTCGACCTGCCCGCCCTTGAAGGCGGCGACCATCTTCGGCACGTCCTGCAGCGGCACCATGGTCACGTCCTTGACCGTGAAGCCGTGCTTCTGCGCCAGAAGGCCGATCATGTAATGGAAGGTCGAGCCGACGGTGGTGATGGCGATCCGCTTGCCCTTCAGGTCGGCCGGCGCCTTCAGACCGGCGTCATAGGCCGCGTTGGTCGCCATATAGGCGCTCAAGGGGAAGCCCGGCTCGTCGCGGCTCTGGGCGGCGATGATGGTGACGGCCCCCTTGGAGGCGAGGTTGTAGAAGCCGGCGGTCAGGCCGGTGACGCCGAAATCGACATCGCCCGACGCCACCGCGACCGGAACCTGCTGGGCCGAGGTGAACATCTTCAGATCGACGTCCAGCCCTTCCTTCTCGAAATAGCCCTTCGTCTTGGCGATGAAAATCGGCCCGGAGGAGGACAGGGCCAGCGCACCGACCGTCGCCTTCTCCAGCGGCTGCGCCAGAGCGGCGGACATCAGGGTACCGGCAGCGAAGGCTACCCCGGCAGTGGCGATCACGGCGCGCCGGGTGAGGCGGGCCACGGTCATGGCGGCGGTCATGGACGGAAATCCTCCCGAGGAATGGTTCAGGTTTCTTGTGAAGAATGCCGATCAGCGCCAGTTCAGCAGGCGCCGCTCAAGCTGCGACAGCACCGTGCCGATGGCGAGCCCCAGCAGCGACAGCACCAGCACGCCGGCCAGCAGCGTGTCGGTCTGCATCAGGTTGCCGGCCATCAGCACGAAGGCGCCGATGCCGTACTCCGCCCCGATCATCTCGGCGGCCACCACCAGGATCAGCGCGATCGACGCGGTGATGCGGAAGCCGGCCAGGATGCCCGGCAAGGCGCCCGGCAACACGATGGAGCGCAGGATCGATCCCCAGGGCAGGCCGAAGCTCTGCGCCATGCGGATCAGGTTGCGCGGCACCTGATCGATGGCGCTGTAGGTGGCGATGACGGTGGGGAAGAAGACGCCGAAGCCGATGGTGGCGAACTTCGACGGCTCGCCGATGCCGAACCACAGGATGAACAGCGGCAGCAGCGCGATCTTCGGGATCGGGAAGAAGGCCGACACCAGCGGCACCCCCACCGCGCGGGCGGTGGAGAAGATGCCCATGGCGAAGCCGACCAGCATGCCGCCCAGCGTGCCCATCACCCAGCCGACGGCGATGCGCGCCAGCGACGCCTTCAGGTTCAGCCAGAGCGAGCCGTCCGTCACCATGCCGGCCAGCGCGTGGCCGACGGCGCTCGGCGGCGGCAGGAACAGGGGGCTGGCAAGGCCGAGGCGGCTTGCCCCCTCCCAAACCGCGATCAGCACGGCGAAGGCGGCCAGCGCCGCCCATGGATGCCGTTTTACCGTAAAACCACCACCGCGGAAGCGGACGGGCTGGCCCATGGCGGCAGCGGTGGGAGCAGCAGCAGTCGGGTTCAGGCTGTCAGGCACGGGCGATCTCCCGGTCGGCCATCTGGGCTTCGGCCTTCATCAGGTGCCAGAGACGGTCGCGCACTTCGGCCAGATGGACCTGCGCCGACGGCTCCTGCCGGCGCTCGCGCGGCTCCTCGATGGTGACCAGTTCGCGGATGCGGCCTGGACGGCGGCTCAGCACACAGACACGGTCGGCCAGCCGCAACGCCTCGTCCAGATTGTGGGTGACATAGAGCGCGGTGGTCTTCTCCCGCCGCCACAGCTCCAGGAAATCGTCCATCAGCAGCTCGCGCGTCTGGGCATCGAGCGCCGACAGCGGTTCGTCCAGCAACAGCATCGCCGGACGCACCGCCAGCGCGCGGGCGATGCCGACCCTCTGGCGCATGCCGCCGGACAGCTGCTTGGGCAGGGCGTTGCGGAACTCCGACAGCCCCATGCGGCGCAGGCCGCTGTCGACACGCTCGCGCCGTTCGGCGGTGGAGAGCCTGTGATGCTCCAGCACCAGGGCGATGTTGTCCTCCACCGTGCGCCAGGGCAGCAGGGCGAAATCCTGGAAGATGAAGGTAATCGGGTTCAGACAGCCATCCGGCACCTCCCCCTCGACCCGAATGCTGCCGGAGGTCGGAGCGACGATGCCACCGGCGATGCCGAGCAGCGTCGATTTTCCGCAGCCGCTGGGGCCGATCACGGCCAGGATTTCGCCCTCCGCCAGCGTCAGGTCGATGCCGTCCAGGACGGTCAGATCGTCATAGCGGTGGGTCAGATCGGAAATGAGTAGCCTCATCGCGCCCTTTTATGCCCGCATCTTCGTCGGCGGGATCCGACTGTTCGTTGAGCCCGCCACTATAGCGCGGCGTTCCTCCTCTGGAGAGGGGAAAGGCTTTCCGCATTCCAGCCATACGGCAGTATGGCAGTGGCCGGAAAGCGTCAAGGCGCTGTCGGCTTCGCGACAGGCTTCGTCAGGCGATGCCGCTGACGGGACCGGAGCCGGCCGGAAGCTCCAGCGCCCGCAAGGCGGTGGCACAGCGGCCGACCGCGGCCTCCGCCAGACCATGACGCTCGCTCAAGCCCGCTTCGTCCAGTTCGTCGGGGGTCATCGCCTGCAACAGAACGCGCAAGGTGCGGACATAGGTGCGCAGAAGCGTGGCTTCCTCGGCATGATTGCCCAGCAATCCCGCCTGACCGGCGGCATGCAAGGCGGCAAGCTCGCCGTCCAGCGACGCCGCGGCCATTTCGATGGCCTGCAGCGCCCGCGTCAGGCGGACATGCTTCAGAACGACGACGACGGCCATGCCCACCTCCCCTGCCGGCTGGAATGGCGGAATGAAAGCAATGGCCGTGCCAGCGCTGTCCGGGTGGTTCAGCGCCGCCGCATCGACGGGTGCCACGCCGTCGTCGCCCGCTCCAGCAGCGCCAGCGCGCCATAAAGGCCGGAGCCGGTCAGCGCCGCCACCGCGATGGTTGCCCACACGATGTCCAGGTTCATCCGCGCCACCTCGGTGGAGATGCGGAAACCCATGCCGACCACCGGTGTGCCGAAGAATTCGGCGACGATGGCGCCGATCAGCGCCAGGGTGGAGTTGATCTTCAACCCGTTGAACAGGAAGGGCAGCGCGTTCGGCAGCCGCAGTTTCACCAGCGTCCGACCATAGCCGGCGGCATAGGACCGCATCAGATCCAACTGGATGCGCTCCGAATTGCCGAGGCCGGCGAGCGTGTTGATCAGCATCGGGAAGAAGGTCATGACGACGATAACCGCCGCCTTCGACTGCCAGTCGAAGCCGAACCACATCACCATGATCGGCGCGATGCCCACCACCGGGATGGCACTGGCAAGATTGCCGAGCGGCAGCAATCCGCGGGCAAGAAACGGCACCCGGTCGGCAAGGATTGCCACGAGGAAGCCCGCGCCGCAGCCCATCACATAGCCGCGCAGCACAGAGGTCAGCACCGTCTGGCGGAAATCGTCCCACAGCACCGGCGCGTTGGCGGCCAGCGCCAAAGCGATGCGGCTGGGCGGCGGCAGAAGGATCGCCGGCACCTGGAAGCCGCGCACCAGCACCTCCCACCCCACCAGCAGGCCCAGGCCGAACAGACCGGGCACGACGACGGAGCGGATCCCGCCCGGCACCCCGGCCAGCACCCCCATCACCCGCCACAGCAGCAGCGTCGCCGCCACCAGGAACAGCCACAGCCCCCAACCGACCGACAGGTCCAATCCCTCTTTCAGCAAATGGAACGGCAGCAGCCAAGCCAGCGCCACGCCGGCCAGTTCCGCCCAGGCGCCCCAGACCCGCTTCGGCGCGGAGCGGCCCGCAATCACCGCCAGCACCACGCCGATCAGGAACAGCGGCGCCATGGTTCCGCCGAGCCAGCCGACGGGCACACCGTTCAGTGACCCCAGCGGCAGGACCAGCGCCACCAGCGCCGGCAGGACCACGGCGACCAGCCCCCAGTCGGCGGCGCTGCGCAGGCTGGTGCGGTATGGGTTCGTCATAGCCTCGCTCATCGCGCACCCGCCCGGCCAAGCAGGACCAGTTCCAGCCCGCGCACCACCCCGATCAACGCCACCGACAGCAGCGAGGCCATGATCAGCGCCGCCCAGATCTGCACGGTCTGCCCATAATAGGACCCGGACAGCAGCCGCGCCCCCAGCCCGGCCTGCCCGCCGGTCGGCAGCTCGCCAACGATGGCGCCGACCACGCTGATGGCGACCGATACCTTGAGGCTGGCAAACAGGAAGGGCATGGACGCCGGAAGCCGCAGCGACCAGAAGGCCCGCATCCCGCTCGCCGAATAGGTCCGCATCAGATCGAGCCACAGCGGATCGGCCGAGCGCAGCCCCTTCACCATGCCCACCGTGATCGGGAAAAAGCACAGATACATGCAGATCACCGCCTTCGGCAGCAGACCGGTCAGCCCGATGTTGCCGAGAATGACGACGATCATCGGCGCGATGGCCAGGATCGGGATGGTCTGCGACGCGATCACCCAGGGCAGCAGGCTGGCTTCCAGCGTGCGGGTGTAGACGATGCCGGCGGCCAGCAGAATGCCCAGAACCAGCCCCATCGCCAGCCCGGTCAATGCCGCCTTCGTCGTCACCCAGGTGTGGAACAGCAGGTTGCGCGGGCTGGTCGGCGCATAGCCGGTCAGCGACTTCCACAACTCCACCACCACCTGATCGGGGGTGGGCAGGATCGGCCGCTTCATCGCATAGGCCTGGGCCAGCACGTCACCGAAGGCCGTGGGCTTGCCGGCACGGGCCAGCGTCTCCACCGCCTGCGGCCAGTTCAGCCACGCCGCCCCGACATACCACGCCGCCAGCAGGAGCAACGTCATCACCGTCACGGGAAGCGCGCGCTTAGTCATCGTAGCTGTGCCCTTCCTTCAGCCCCTCGCGCACGCGGTGGGCGATGGCGGCGAACTCCGGCGACTCGCGGATGTCCAGCGTGCGCTCACGCGGCAGCGAATCGCAGTCGATAACGTCGAGGATACGGCCGGGGCGCGGGCTCATGACAACGATGCGGGTGGAGAGGAACACCGCCTCGGCAATGGAATGGGTGACGAAGACGCAGGTCTTGCCGGTCGCCCGCCAAAGCTGGGTCAGATGCAGGTTCAGATGGTCGCGCGTGATCTCGTCCAGCGCGCCGAACGGCTCGTCCATCAGCAGCAGGTCGGGCTGCAGGGCCAGGGCGCGGGCGATGGATACGCGCTGCTGCATGCCGCCGGAGAGCTGCCAGGGGAACTTGCGCTCGAAGCCGACCAAGCCGACGCGCTCAAGCTGTTCGCGGGCGCGCTGCTGACGTTCGGCCTTGGGAAGCCCCATGATCTCCAGCGGCAGCATCACATTGCGCTCCACCGTCCGCCAGGGATAGAGCGCCGGCGCCTGGAACACATACCCATAGAGCCGCTTCAGGCGCGCCTGCTCCGGCGTCATGCCTTCGATGGCGACATGACCGGAGGTGGGCCGCTCCAGATCGGCGATCACCCGCAACAAGGTGGTCTTGCCGCAGCCGCTGGGACCGATCAGGGAAACGAAATCGCCCCGCGCGATGGTCAAATCGACCTCGCTGAGCGCCGTGACCGGCTTATCCGCCGTGGGATAGACCAGCGAAAGCTTGCGCGCCTCGACGACCACCGGGGACGCGGCCGAAGAAGCGGCCTGGTCCGAGCCTTGCCGGGCAGCGGTCGCTTCCCGGACATCGAGCGGATTGGGGAAGGTCACGGGCGGCGGTCCTTCACAGCTCGGATTTGGGGAGCGGACTTGACGGTTCGGTCAGAATCGTCCGCCTCGCAAACTATCACCCCTCCGATTGAGGCGCCAGGGTTGCAAAAGCCCAGCCCTCTTGCCCGAGGACATCAGAACGCAACTTTAAGGGAAATCTTCGCCGAAGCGACATTGGCATGCACATGCGTGCGCGGTATTCTCGCGCTGCCGGACGCGCATCACGCGTGAAAGGCAACCGAAAGGAGGTGACGCGAGTGAGAAAATTCCTGAAGTGGCTTGGCCGCTTCTGGTTCAAGCTGAAGTTCGAGTTCGAAGCGGGCTTCAACACGGACCAGGACAGGTAAGCCAAAGATGGTGGGGCCGGGAAACCGGTCCCGCCATTCAGGAAGCGGCTCGCGTCACCTCCTGCCCCCGAGATTACCACGCCCCCCGCCATTTTCAAGGCACGAGCGAAGGGCGACACAAGCGCGACACGCTCCGCGGGTGCGGGCCGTCCATCGAAGGGAGATGGGTGAAAGAACTGGACGGGCGGCACCATGCCGGAACAGGATCACGCCCCTTTACCGCAACACCCTTGAGACATGCCCGCCGCCAAGCCGCCCCCCAGCCTTGAGATCACGCGCGAGGACGGCGCGGCCGGTGCCGTGTTCGTGGCGACCCCGGTGCTGACCCCGGTGATCCGCACGCGCTATCTGCTGATCGCGGGGCTTCTGGCCACCGGCTTCATCGCCGGGGCAGGTCTGGCGCCCGACGAACTGGCCGGCATGCTGCAATGGCTGGCGGTCTTCTGCGCGGTTCCGGTGCTGCTGCTGTGGGTGGTGATGCTGACCGAGACGGTCCAGTGCCGGGCCGTGCGGCTGGGCGTGACGGCTCGCGGGCTGACGGTGGACGGTTCACGCATCCATGCGCATGAGACGATCCGCGATCTGGCGCTGTACCCGATGGTGGGCGGCAAGCCGCTGTTCGTCGCCTGGATCGATCCGGCGCACGACTACGGCCACAAGGCGGAGATGAACCTCGTCGCCGGCAACGTCGCGCCCAACGATGCGGTGAAGGCGGAACTGAAGGCGGCGGGCAGCCGCAACGTGCGGCTGGTCATGCACCGGCGCGGCGGGCACAAGGCGATCGTTCTGGTGCGCGGCCTGACCCTGTCGGGCGGGCAGACCCTGCTGGCCGCCCTGGCGGCGGAGCTTCGCGCTCACAGCCGCTAGGGCGTCAGGAAAAGACCGGCGTGATCAGCGGCGCGGAATGGCCGGCGGCTCCGGCAGATCCTCTTCCAGGATGACGACGTTCAGGGCATAGGACACCTCGCCCTCGTCCTCGTCACGATTCAGCGTGCCGAAGAACTCGCCATCCACCGTCACTTCGGCCGACTGGCCGGCCTTCGCCGGCGGCTCGATCACGATCTTCGGATTGCCCAGCGTCTTGCGCAGGTACATCTGCACGCGGGCGATTTCGGTGTCGGACATCCGGACGACGGACGGCTTGGCGGGCGGCATGGCGAACCTCGTTGTCTGCGAAGGAGCGTCATATAGGCGGCTTCGCCGCGAAGGGAAAGCGATACCTCGCCGGATCTCCTCCCTCCCGCCGGAGACCCGGCGCCTGCTCCGGCTCCGCCCATCGTCCACGCGGGGTAACGCCGGCACAGTCCGCCGCCCCGAAAGAGCGGGGTTCCCGACTGGTGGAAAAGGCTATGCTCCCGGCGGCGGTACGCAACCCGGCATCGGGCGGCGCATAGGATCATGCCCGTGCCGGAGGCTGCCGCGCAGACGAAGGATGGAACGCCGTGACGATGACCCCGACTGCAAGCAATGCCACCCGCCGCAAGACAGGAGGATGGAGGCGTCGCCTTGAAGCAACCGTCCTCACGGCGGCGCTGCTGGCCGCCCTGCCCTTCGGCGGCGCGCTGGCGGACAATGGAAAGCGTGTGGCGCTGGTCATCGACAATGGCCGCTACACGGCACTCGACGGCCGGTCGGACCAGGCTGCCGCCAATGCCTCGGCCATGGCGTCGGCCTTGCGCAACGCCGGCTTCTCGGTGACGCGGGCCGACAATGTCGGGCGGATCGCCATGGAATCGGCCCTGGAGCGCTTCCGCGAGGCGCTGTCCGGTGCCGACCTCGGCTTCGTCTATTACACCGGCCTCGCCGTCGGACTGGGGGAGCGGGAGTTCCTGCTGCCGGCCGACGCCGCGCCCACGGGTGCGGAGGACCTGCCGCGCGCCGCCCTGGACCTCGACACCGTGTTGAGCGACCTGCGGGACAGCGGACGCAAGGCGGTGGTGGTGATCGACCCCGGCATCGCCGAGGCGCTGGCCCAGCGGGTCGGCGGCGGCGCGCTGGGCACGCCGATCGAGGCGGACGGCCTGTTCGTCGTCTACGCCCACCGTCCGGGCGTGCCGCCGGCACCGCCCAAGTCGGGCAAGGGTCCCGATCCCTTCACCGCCGCGCTGGCGCGCGAGATGGTCAAGCCCGGCGTCGCCTTCCGCGATTCGCTGGCCGAGGTGGCGCGCGCCGTCGCCGAACGCAGCGACGGCCGGCAACTGCCCTGGCTGCAGGACCGGCTGGGCAGCAATCTGGTGCTGGTGCCGGCCGTGGCATCGGCGCCCGCCAAACCGCCGGCCACCCCGCCAGCGGCGTCCACTCCCCCTCCGGCAAAGGAACCACCGGCCAAGGAACCGCCGGCGGTAACCACCCCAAGCCTTCCGCCCGGCGAATATGAGATGGCGAAGTCGAGCACCCTGTTCGACCGGCCGGCTGTCGGTGCGCGCGGCGTCGCACAGCTGTCAGCCGGCAGCATGGTGACGGTGTTGGAGGCTGTGCCGGAAGGAAGCTGGCTGCGCGTGCGCGATCCGGCCGGAAGGACCGGCTATCTCACCGCCGGCGTGCTGGCCACCCGCTGGGCCGACCCGTCGCCGCTCGCCGCCCGCGCCCGTGGTCCGGTGGAGGCCAGCCCCTCCTTCGGCGATCCCGGGATGGAGCAAGGGATGGAGCCGCCGGCCACCGGCAATTCTGATCCCATCCGGACGGAGCAGCCGCGCAGTTTCCCGACCGCGCCGCCCGGCACCGGCTTCACTGTCCCGGACAGCCCGGCGGTGGAAGCGGAGCAGCAGGCGATGCGCGCGCTGGGTGATGCCCGCACCGCCGCGGATCGGGCGCGCGGCCGTCCCGACAGCCGATACTGGAGCTACGGCTTCTCAGGCGGCGACCGTTACGAAGGAACCTGGGCGCAGCCGTCCTCCGGTTCGGGGCTCGGCCGGCCGATCCGCCAGGGGGCGGGTGTCTACCACTTCGCCAACGGCCAGACCTATGAAGGGGAATGGTCGGGCGACCTGATGTCAGGCTATGGCGTGATGACCTTCACCGACGGCAGCCGGTTCGCCGGGCGCTTCCGCGATGGCCAGCCGGACGGGCCAGGTGTCTTCCACTACGCCAATGGCGGACAGAGCGCCGGCCTGTGGCGCGGCTCCGTCCGCCTGGACCAGTAAGACCACCGCCGAGCGGGGATCAGCGCGGCTTCAGAGCCTCCACCACCTGCACATGGCCCTGCAGCGCGCCCAGCGTCAGGGCGGAGTTGCCGTTAGCGTCCATGCGGTAGGGGTTGGCGCCGCTGTCGAGCAGCAGCTTGGCCACCGCCTCGTGCCCGTTGTTGGCGGCGTACATCAGCGCCGACCAGCCATAGGCTGTGGTGCGGTCGACCATCACCCCATGCTGGATCAGCGTGCGCGCCACGTCCTGGTGGCCACGGGCGGCGGCGGCCATCAGCGCGGTCTTGCCGTCGCTGTTGGTGGTGTCGAGATCGGCGCCGCCGTCGGCCAGCGCGCGGACCACCGCATCATGTCCGCCCCAGGCGGCGTACATCACCGCCGTGGCGCCATCGGAGGTGCGCAGATCGGATCGGGCATGACGGTCCAGCAACACCCGCACCGCGTCGGTCAGCCCCTGTTCGGCGGCGATCATCAGCAGGGTCTTGCCATTCTCCAGCCGCGTATCCGGACTGGCCCCGGCCTGCAGCGTGCGCGACAGTTCCGCCGGGTTGCGCAGCAGGGCCAGCACCGATTCGCGGTCGCCCAGACCCGGAGTCGCCTTCACCGGCGCCGCGGAACTTCCGCCGCCGGTTCCGGACGCGGTGCCAGTGGAAGGGCCGTTGGAGGGGCCGGCGTAGGCCCGCTGCTCCCCCGCCGCGCGGATGCGTTCGGCCAGATCGGGGCTGGCGGGCGAGATCATCTGCGCCCGCTCGTAGAAGCGTTTCGTCTCCGACCAGTCGCCGTCGCGCTCCGCCATCATCGCCCAGCGGCGATAGGTGTCCTCCATGGTGGTCAGCAGTTCCGCCACCTCGGGCGCCGACGGCGCGATCTGGCGGATGCGCTGCACCGTCTCGAAGGCGTTGTCACCGGGCGGGGTGGTCAGGCGCTTGCCGGCGATCTGGCGGCGGGCCTGATCGACCATGCTGCGCACGCGCTGGGCGGTGTCGGCGTCGGGAACAGCGACCTGCGGCACGGCGGGAACGGCAGGTGTGGCCGACGGGTCCTCCAGCGGCGGCAGCGAGGCCACGCCCGGCGCCGCCTCCGCATTGCCCGCCGGGGCGGAGGGCTTGGCGGCGGCAGACGGCTGTGACTGCGGCTGCGACTGGGCCGGCGGCAATGCCGCGGTCTCGACCGGCGTCACCGCCGGCGGAGTGGCTGTCGAGGCGAGCACCGCCGCCTTCGCCACCGTCTGGGTGCCGCTCGCAGGCGTCTGCGCGCTCTGGGCCGGCGTCTTCTGAGCATCGGCCGTGGCGGCCGGACGCGGTGCGGGTGCCGTCGCGGCGGGCGGTGTCGACGTCGGGGACGAAGCGGCGGGCGCCACAGGAACGGAAGCTGCCGGCACCGACGGGACGGCACCGGGCGCGGTCGTGCCGGTATCGGCGGCGGCATGCTGGCTGACCGCCGGAGTCTCGCCACCGGTCAGGCCCAGCACCGTCCGCTCGACCGCATCGCGCGCCCGGACCCACCCCTCCTCCACCATCGCCAGCGCCCGGTCGGGGAAGGCGCCAGGCATCGCGGTGGCGATGGCGGCGCCTGCGGCTCCCAGCAGGACCAGGGTGGTCAGCGCCGCTCCAGCATAGAGCCCGGTCCGCCGCGGCGCCCGCATCGTCTGGCCCTGGCCAAAACCCGGGTACCCCCGGTCACGATAGTCGGCGACCGGCCCCTCCGCACCGGCCATCGGTCCGGGATCGCGGTCGCTCCATTCCTGATCGCCCGACCAGCGGGGGTCCTGCGCCCGGTCTTCCTGCCGCTCACCCACCGACCAGTCGTTCGCGGGCGGAATCGCCGCCGACTGGGGCGGCGGCGCCAGGATCGGCACCGGACGCGGCGCCGGCGGCGATACGGCGGCATCCTGCGACTCGTCGGCAAAGTTCCCGCCGGGCGACATCCGGTAGATCACGCCCATGTCGCGCAGCACATCGGTCAGCCCGGCCCGCGCCAAGGTTCCTTCCAGTTCGGGAGTGCCGCAGAGCAGCACCTGCATGAAGCGGCCGGACGGCGTTTCCGCCCGCGTCAGTTCGACCAGATCGCTCAGCACCGGCGGCGCCAGCACGGCGGCGTTGTCCACCGCCAGCAGCCCGGAGCCGGCAAGTTCCAGCCTTTCCTCCAGCGCGGCGATCAGGGCGTCGAAATCGACCTCGCCGCCCTCCTCCCCGGCGGCCAGATCGGGCAGCGCGCCGGTGCCGGCGGCAGCGACCAGATCCTCCAGTTCCGCGCCGAGCGACGCCGCGACCGGCAACGCCATGGCGCCGTCCGCCTCGACATGCTCGACCAGTTGGCGGAACAGCGCGGGACGGCCCGACCCGGCATCTCCCACCAGCACCAGCAGCCTCTTGCGGGCCAGAAAGGCGAGAACCAGTCCATCACGGATCTCGGCCGCCGTGGCGCCGGCGGATTCGGAAACGGGATCGTGGTGGCCCGGAGCGGCGCGCCGGGCGCGCGAAGTATGTTTCGGGGCAGAACGGTCCATGGACATCTCAAGACGCCGATCAGTGAAGGGTGCGCTCATGAGACTCTAGTGATGCCCCCCGCAAGCCCCGACGGGGCAAAGGGCGGTTACCCCTTCTCTTCCGGGGTGGGTGGATTGACCCTTCCGGCACGAAAGCATCCCTGGCCCGCCGATCGGGGGAGCGGTATAGGGTTGCCCCCGAAAATCGGTCATCTTCCCCCATCCGGACGGCGGCAGGCATGCGACTCGGAATCGATTTGGGCGGCACCAAGATCGCCGCCGTGGCGCTGGATCGCGACGGGACGGAACTCGCCCGCCATCGCCGCCCAACCCCGCGCGGCTACGACGCCACGCTGGATGCGCTGGCCGAGACGGTGGCCGCCCTCATTTCTGCCGGTATTCCTGCTGGCGACACGCGTGGCGTCGGCATCAGCCTTCCCGGTGTGGTCGATGCCGCCGCCGGGCGGGTGCGCGCGGTGAACCTGCCCTGGCTGGAGAACCGTCCCTTCGCCGAGGATGCGGCCCGGCGGATCGGCCGGCCGGTGCGGATCGCCAACGACGCCAACTGCTTCACCCTGTCGGAAGCGACCGACGGCGCGGCGGCCGGTTGCGCCTCGGTGGTGTTCGGCATCATCCTCGGCACCGGGGTCGGCGGCGGCATCGTCATCGATGGCCGCATCCTGCCCGGCGCCAACGGGCTTGCCGGCGAATGGGGCCATGCGCCGCTTCCCTGGCGCGAGGAGGCCGACGGCCCGCCGGTGCCCTGCGGCTGCGGCAAGACGGGGTGCCTGGAGACGGTGCTGTGCGGCGCCGGTCTGACGCGCCTGCACCGCCATCTGACCGGCGAGGCGCTGGACCCGCCGGAGATCGCCGCCCGCGCCCTGGCCGGCGATGCCGCCGCGGCCGGAACATTGGCCCGGCATGCCGACGCGCTGGCCCGGGCGCTGGCCCCGGTGCTGAACCTGCTGGACCCGGACATGGTGGTGGTCGGCGGCGGCCTGTCCGCGCTGCCCGGCCTGTGCGAAGCGGTGACGCGGCGCTGGGGCGCCTGGACGCTGGCGGCCGAGCCGCGCACCCGGATGGCCGTCGCCCGCCATGGTGCCGAAAGCGGAATGCGCGGCGCCGCCCGCTTGTGGCCGGACTGAGCGTCACCACCTCTGCGACGGCGACCGCAACCAACGGTCACGGAGTGGCACGGGACTTGCGCATTCTCCGGTCGGACCGAACGGGGGTACGCCCATGATGCGGAAAAAAGTGGGGACGCGGGCTGCGGGCAACAGCGTCCATTTGCATTTTGCAAACCGGAACGCGACGCGGGCCGGAAAACCGGCAGCGCGTTTGCATTCTGCAAATGACCCTGATGCAAGTCAGGGCACCGGACGCCATCTGGAGCATGCCTGCGCCAGCCTGCAGAACGCTGCCGTCGAACTGGAGACGGTGCTGGCGAGACTGCCCGGCGACGAGCAGGCCGATCTGCACGAGGCGATCGGGTCGATCATGGAGACGCTGCAGTTGATCGCATCGACCCATGCCCGGCTGGAGCCGCCGATCGCTGCCGACTGACCCGCCGGTAAGCCGGTTGACGACATGAAAGACGACATGAAAAAGGGCGGCCACACGGGCCGCCCTTTTCGTTCGTCCGACGGCAGTGGCCTGCTCAGTCGGTGATGGTCTGCCAGAAGAAGAAAGCGACGGCGAGGACCATGATGGCGATGTCCATGGGAACGACTCCTGTGGATGACGGCGGATAGGCGTTTCGCGTCGATCTATACGACAGTTCGCCGGCCGGTGGCAGTGCTTCCGTTCCCCTGCGGCGGTTTTTCACCCCCCAGCCCAGCCTGACAGCCGATCCGCACAAAAAATTCCGCTGGACCGACAGCGTCCATGGTCCGGACAGCGCCCGAATCCGGAGCGGCTCCACGGCCGCCAACCCCAACGGCCAGCCGCGGATGGCCGCCGCCAATCAGCTCAACTCTTTGTAAGCAAAGAATTTTCTTGCCCAGCCGAACCGCCGGCACCGATGGCCGACCACGCCCAAGCGGCGGCCCGTCCCCCTTAAACTACGGATTCCAGATGGAAAAACCGCAGCGCTATGACTTTTTTCAGGGGTTGCCTTCCCCGGGGGCTTTCTGGCAAGAAAAAGGCCGCTGAAGTCAGCGGCCTTGAGTTTAGGGAGGAAACGCCCAAGAAGGGCGAAGCAGCAATCGCTTGCTGCACTGCAACAGTATCAGAACCCGGGGGTCCTGCAACCCCCAAAGCCGGCCCCTGCGTGGGGCCGCAGCTTTTGGCGGGACCTGTTGCTGATCGGCCACATCGAGCCCGCTCCTAATTTCGGGCCTTTGGCCGTCTTCTCCTCCCGCCCGTTACTCACCTGCGGCGTGCCGGCTCCGGTCAGCCGCCGCATCCCGACAGGCAGCGGCGCGAGGAGCCAGCATTGACCCTCTTCCCCCCATCCGCTTTCACGGAATTCGACGCTTTCACCGCGGCACTGGACGGACGCACCCCCGCCCTGTTCCTCGACTATGACGGAACGCTGGCCGCCATCGCGCCGCGCCCCGAATTGGCGGTGATGCCGGACGAGGCGCGCGCGGTGGTGCAGCGGCTGTCGGCCCTCTGCCCGGTCGCCTTCGTCAGCGGGCGCGACCTGGATGATCTTACGGCGATGGTCGCGGTGGAGGGGTTGGTCTATGCCGGCAGCCACGGCTTCGACCTGCGCGGTCCGGACCTGCGCCGGCAGGTGGGGGTGGAGTATGTTCCCGACCTCGACACGGCCGAACGGCTTCTGCGTGACCGGCTCGGCGGCATCGCCGGCGCTCTGGTGGAGCGCAAGCGCTTCGCCATCGCCATCCACACCCGGCAGGTCGCCCCGCCCGACAAGCCGCAGGTCGGCGAAGCCGTCCGCACAGTGGCGGGAGCGCAACCGCGCCTGCGCATGACCGGCGGCAAGGAACTGTTCGAGCTTCGCCCCAACCTGCCCTGGGACAAGGGCCGCGCCGTGATCACCCTGCTGGAGACGCTGGGGCTGGAGGGAAACGGCACCCTGCCGATCTATCTCGGCGATGACGAGACGGACGAGGACGCCTTCCGCGCGCTGGCCGGCCGCGGTGTCGGCATCCGGGTGATGGAAAGCCCGGCCGAGACCGCGGCGACCTGGAGCCTGCACGATCCGGCGGAGGCCACGGCGTTCCTGGGGCGGCTGGCGGACTGGCTCGCGGAGGGGTGAGGTCGCTTCGGCCGCTGCCCCTCCCCAACCCTCCCCCTCTTCGAGGGAGAGGGTGCCTTATGCGAAGCGGCGGCAGTCCCCTCTCCCACCGAAGGTGGAGGAGGGTTAGGGAGGGGGCATTCGCCAGCCGACGCCTTCCCCATTCACCAACCCTAAACCGTCAGCCCGCTATCCTGACCGTTCAACCAGCCGGACAGCGCGTCATGGACATCGGATCGGCCACAACTGCCACGCCCTACCGGCCACAGGCGAGCGCGCTCGACGGATTGCAGGACGCGCAGGCGCGGACCGATGCGGCGTCGGAGCAGATCGCGGCGGGCAACCTGGACCCGGCGGTGGTGCTGGACCTGACCTCCGCCCAAGTGGATTTCGCCGCGAACGCCAAGGTGCTCCAGGCGACGCAGGAGAACAGCCGCCGCCTTCTCGACATGCTGGCCTGAGACGATAAACCCGGGTCAGCGCGGCTTGTTCGGCCCGTAGATCTTGGGTTGGCTGAAGTTCAGGTGGTCGAGAAGCCCCTGGGTGGCGCAGCCGTCGACCGGCAGTTTCGCTGCGCGCTGGTAGGAGCGGATCGCCGTGCGGGTGCGTGATCCCATCTTGCCGTCGACCGTTCCGGCGTTGAAGCCGTGCTCGTTCAACGCCTCCTGTGCGCCGGAGATGAATGCCTGGCGCATCTCGTCCGGCAGATTGTCGGTCTCGCAGGCCGCAAAGGCCGGGGTCGCCAGCAGCATGGCGCCGCACAGGGCCGGAAGAAGAAGTCTGTTCATGGATCGGTTGCTCCAGATCGTTGGGGCCGCAGCCTGTTGAAACAGCCGAGCCCAGCCTTGCATTCCAGAATGCTGGGAATCAAAAAGGGCGGCCGCAAGCGACCGCCCTTTTTTCGTTCCGACCCGTCAGCCCCCGGCGGCGTGCGCGTCGTCGCTCTGGCCCTTGATCCGGGAAGCGAGCGCCGCCTCCAGGAAGGGATCGAGCGCACCATCCAGCACCGCCTGGCTCTGCGAGGTCTCCACTTCCGTCCGCAGATCCTTCACCATCTGGTAGGGGTGCAGGACATAGGAGCGGATCTGGTGGCCCCAGCCGATGTCGGTCTTGGTGGCTTCCAGCGCGGCGGCGGCATCCTCGCGGATCTTCAGCTCGCGCTCGTACAGGCGGGCACGCAGCATGTCCCACGCCTTGGCGCGGTTCTTGTGCTGCGACCGTTCCTGCTGACAGCTCACCACGATGTTCGTCGGGATGTGCGTGATGCGCACCGCCGAGTCGGTCTTGTTGATGTGCTGGCCGCCGGCGCCCGACGCACGGTAGGTGTCGATGCGGCAGTCCTTCTCGTTGATCTCGATGTCGATCTTGTCGTCGATCACCGGGGAAATCGAGACGGCGGCGAAGCTGGTCTGGCGCCGCGCCTGACTGTCGAACGGGCTGATGCGCACCAGACGGTGCACGCCGGCCTCGGTCTTCAGCCAGCCATAGGCGTTGTGGCCCTTGATCTGCACGGTGGCCGACTTGATGCCGGCCTCTTCACCCGGCGTCTCGTCCAGCCATTCGGTCTTGTAGCCGTGCTGTTCCGCCCAGCGGGTGTACATGCGCATCAGCATCAGCGCCCAGTCCTGGGCCTCCGTGCCGCCGGCGCCGGCATTCACCTCGACGAAGCAGTCGTTGGCATCGGCCTCGCCCGACAGCAGGCTTTCGATCTGCAGCTTGTTGGCGCGGTCGCGCAGGCCGTAGAGCTGGGCCTCGGCATCGGCGACGACGGTGGCGTCCCCTTCCGCCTCGCCCATCTCGATCAGCTCCAGGCTGTCGGACAGATCGCGCTCCAGCGCCCGATACCCGGCGACGGAGGTGTCGAGCTGGGTGCGCTCGCGCATGATGGTCTGGGCCCGCGTCGGGTCGTCCCAAAGCTTGGGATCCTCCGCGAGGTTGTTCAGTTCGTCGAGACGCCGCAGTGCATTGTCCCAGTCAAAGATGCCTCCTCAGCAGCGCCAGCGATTCTCTGATCTCGCCGGCGGCCGCTTCGATCTCGGCCCGCATGGCGGTGCCTCCTCGTCAGCCAGAGTTGAAGGGTTTGTCGGCTGCATATGTAGCCGCTCGTTCCCCGCCTTGCACCCTCTTAATGACCGCGGGCAGGCCAACCGGAAGCCCGCAATGGGAGGGCTTGCCACTTTCGTGTATGGCCCAGCCCCTGCTTGGAGGTCCTAACCGTTTGGGATCATCGGTCCGGCTCATTTCAGAGTACGTCCCAAATCCGGCCGCACAACCCTACCGCGGAGGCCGGGAATTCCCGAAATCGAGGTTACGGTCGGCGTCGTTCCGCGCCTTTTTTGCGCGTTTCTGCGCATGGCCATTCCTGCGCGGATGCAAGGACGCGCGACCACCTCTGCCGGGGGCACGATGAGCTTCACCAGCCTGAATTTCCTGCTGTTCATCACCGTGTTCAGCGCCGGTTTCATGGCGCTGGCCCGCACCCGCGCCTTCACCCCCTTCCTGCTGGTGGCGAGCTACATCTTCTACGGCTATTGGGACTACCGGTTCTGCGGCCTGCTGGCGCTCAGCACCTTCATCGACTTCTATTGCGGGTTGAAGATCGCCGATGCGCCCGACCGCAGCACCAAGAAGATGTATCTGTTCATCAGCCTGGGGGCCAACCTGGGCATGCTGTTCTTCTTCAAATACTACAACTTCTTCGCCGACAGCGCCGAGGTGGCGCTCGCTTCGCTGGGGATCGAGATCGGGCGGCGGACGCTCGACATCCTGCTGCCGGTCGGCATCTCCTTCTACACCTTCCAGAATCTCAGCTACGGCATCGATCTCTACACCGGCGAGCTGAAGCAGCCGGAACGCTCGCTGACGCGCTATGCCAGCTTCGTCGCCTTCTTCCCGCAGTTGGTGGCCGGCCCCATCGTGCGGGCACGCGACCTGCTGCCGCAAATCCAAGAGCGCCCGCGCGACATCCCGTTCGAGGAGCGCTTCGCCGGGCTGGAAAAGGTGATCTGGGGCTATTTCCTGAAGATCGGGCTGGCCGACAACGCCGCCGTGGTGGTCGATGCCCGCTTCCACCAGCCGGAGTTCTTCAACGCGCTCCAGCATGTGATCGGGCTCATCTGCTTCTCGCTGCAGATCTACGGCGACTTCGCCGGCTATTCGCTGATCGCCATCGGACTGGCGCAGATCTTCGGCTACACCATGTGCCAGAACTTCGCCCGGCCCTATTTCGCCACCGGCATGCGCGATTTCTGGCGGCGCTGGCACATCTCGCTGTCCACCTGGTTCCGCGACTACGTCTATGTGCCGATGGGCGGCAGCCGCACGCGCTGGCTGCGCATCCGCAACGTCGTCATCACCATGCTGATCTCGGGCCTGTGGCACGGCGCCAACTGGACCTTCGTCCTGTGGGGGGCACTGCATGGCGGGCTGATGCTGGTGGAGGACGGCGCCCGCCGGCTGGCCGTCCTCAGCCCGGTGCGGCTCAGCGGTACGGTGCTGGCCGCCGGGCGGCTGGTGATGATCGGGCTGGTCTTCGCCGTGGTGACGCTGACGTGGCTGCCCTTCCGCGCCGACAACCTGCACACGGTCTGGACCATCCTGGGCATCATCGCTGACGGCGATTTCGGGCTTCAGCAGGGCAACCAGCAGGCCAGCTCGCTTCTGCGCGTCGCCGTCACCGGCCTGATCGTGCTGATGGTCGACGCAATGATCGAGCGAGGGGCCGGCCGCCGCTATGCCGGGATGAATGTGGTGGTGCGGTCGATGGCCTGCTCCGCCCTGATCCTGGTGATGCTGCTGTTCGGCAGCTTCGCCAACCACGCCTTCATCTACTTCCAGTTCTGACCGGACGGAGCCCCCTCCCATGTATCGCCTTCTGGCTTGCATCGTACTGATCCTCGCCACCGTCACGGCGATGGACCGGGTCCTGGCGTCGGCGCTGGGCGGCCTGCTGCTGCGCTCCAGCGACCGTTTCATGGCGATCTACCGCCCGTTCGAACCGGAAGCCGAAAGGCCGGGCATCAAGCCGCACGCCAAGCCGCCCGTCGACAAGGAGCAGCAGCCGAGTCCCCTACTGGTAAAGGCCGCCCTGAAATCCGAGCCGCGCCCGGTTCGCGGGCCGGCCGACGTGCTGGTGCTCGGCAACTCGCGGGCGGACAACCATTTCCCCGTCTCCGCCCTGCAGGACATGACCTGTGGCCGGGCGTTGAATTTGGGGATGGGCGGGGCGCCGACCGTGCTGTCGGCCCTGCTGTGGGAGGATTACGTCGAACGCCACGGCGCGCCGCGCCTGCTGGTGCTGGAGCCGACCGGCGTGGTCGACAATCCGCACGACCTCGCCGACCTGCCGCTGCTGGCCTACTACTCGCCGCGCATCGACGCCTTCGTCCGGCAGGAGAACGAGGAGCTGTGGATGGCCAACCACGCCTTCCACCTGATGACCTTCAACAACAACCAGACCATGCGGCTGATCGCCGGTCTGGTGAAGCCCGCCGCCGACCGCACCCTGGTGGGCGCCATACCCGAACCGATGAAAATCCAACTCGCCGCCGCGCCGGAGGAGGTGATGACCGCCGCCGACGTCAACTGGCAGGCGCTGGACCACATCATCCGCAGCGCCCAGGCGCACGGCACCCGGGTGGCGGTGGTCATCACCCCCTATTTCCCGACCTATGCCGGCAAGCTGAGGAATTTCGACGCCTTCTTCGCCGAGCTGAAAAGCCGCCTGCCCGCCGGCGTCATCGTGGTCGACGCCCGCCGCGCCGTGGACAAGGACGAGTTGTTCATGGACGCCCTGCACGTCAACGAGGACGGCGTGCGCGCGATGTTCGCCGCACTGGAACCCGCCTTGCGCCCGCTCGGAACCTGCCCGGTGGACGCACTGGCCTCGCTGTCGGCAATGGGTTCGACGCACTGACCACGACGGCATCGTTTCGTAGCGAATACAAAAAAGGGGCGTCCATAATGGGCGCCCCTCTTTCTTTGGCTCAGTAGAGCCCGCCGGTTCCCAGCGTCGCCGCGGCCGGCGGGGCCGGCACGCCCGGCTGTTGCGAGCCGAAGCCGCCTGTGGCGTTCGGATCGCCCATCATGGCGCCGGAAGCCTGCGAGGAACCGTCCAGAACCACCTGCGGCTGGTCGGGGTTGGGCTCGGTGCCCGGCAGGAAGGCTTCCCAGATGGCGCGGTTGTCGCCCGGCTGGGCCAACTGGCCGTTGGCCGGGTTGACGCGGACGAGGCGCAGGCCGGGCGGCACGCGGAACGGCGTCGCCGGCTTGTCCTTCAACGCCACCTGCATGACCTCCTTGAACACCGGCACCGCGGCGGACCCGCCGGTCTCGTGGCCGCCCAGCGAGCGCGGCTGGTCGAAGCCGATGTAGGTGCCGACCACCAGATCGGGCGAGAAGCCCATGAACCAGGCGTCGTGGCTGTCGTTGGTGGTGCCGGTCTTGCCGGCCAGCGGCTTGCCCAGCGAGCGCAGCGCGGCCGCGGTGCCGCGCTGGACCACGCCTTCCAGGATCGAGACGATCTGGTAGGTGGTGCGCGGGTCGTTCACCTGCTCGCGGGTGTCGGGCACCGCCGGCACCGCCATTCCGTCCTTCCAGGCGACGTTGTTGCAGCCCTCGCACGCACGGTTGTCGTGGCGGAAGATGGTCTTGCCGTTCCGGTCCTGCACACGGTCGATGAAGGTCGGCACCACCCGCTTGCCGCCATTGTCCAGCATGGCGTAGGCGGTGGCGAGCCGCAGCACCGTCGTCTCGCCGGCACCCAGCGACATCGGCAGGTAGGGCTGCAGGTTGTCGACGATGCCGAACTTCTCGACCAGCGCCTTGACCTTGTCCATGCCGATCTGCTGGGCCAGGCGGACGGTCATGACGTTGCGCGACTTCTCGATGCCGACGCGCAGCGGGGTCGGGCCGTAGAATTCATGGCTGTAGTTCTCCGGCCGCCAGACCGGCTGCCCGCCACCCGGGTCGAAGGAGAAGGGCGCGTCCATCACCAGCGACGACGGGGTGAAGCCCTGGTTCAGCGCCGTCAGATAGACGAAGGGCTTGAAGGACGAACCGGGCTGGCGCAGCGCCTGGGTGGCACGGTTGAAGACGCTCATGGCGGGGGAGAAGCCGCCGACCATCGCCAGCACGCGGCCGGTGTGCGGATCGAGCGCGACGAGGCCGCCCTGCACCTGCGGGATCTGGCGCAGAGCGTAGCTGTTCGGCGGCAGTTCCTTGGGCGCGGACTTGTCGCCCTTCTTGGCCGGCTTTTCGTCCTCGTCCTTCGACGGGCCGCTCAGCGGCTCGACCAGCAGGACGTCGCCCAGCTTGGCGACGTCGGACGGCTTGCGGATCGCCGGGCCGGCGACGTCGCCATCCTTGGAGGCGCGGGCCCAGCGCAGCTCGGACAGCGGAATGCGGCCACGGGTGCCGTCTGTCAACCCGATGTCCAGCCCGTCCGACTGGTCGTCCTTCAGCACGACCGCCATCTTCCAGCCTTCCGATCCGGCGGGCGGCGGCAGGGCGGCCAGCTTCTTCGGCCAGTTGTCGAAATTCTCCATCTTGGCGACCGGGCCGCGCCAGCCATGGCGGCGGTCGTAGGCGATCAGCCCGTCGCGCAGCGCCTTGGTCGCGGTCACCTGCAGCGTCGGGTCCATCGAGGCGCGAACCGACAGCCCGCCCTCATACAGCGCCTGCTCGCCGTAGAGCTTCACCAGCTCGCGCCGGACCTCCTCGGAGAAATACTCGGCGGTCACCACCTCCTGCTCGTCGCGCTTGCGGGTGACCAGCGGCCGCCCTTGCGCGGCCTTCGCCTCCTCCGGCGTGATGTAGCCGTCTTCCGCCATGCGGCCGATCACCCAGTTGCGGCGGGCGACGGCGGCGTCATGCTGGCGGTCCGGGTTGTAGTTGGAGGGCGCCTTGGGCAAGGCCGCCAGGAAGGCGACCTCCTCGATGCTCAGCTCGTCCAGCGCCTTGTTGAAATAGTTCAGTGCCGCCGCCGCCACGCCGTAGGACCGGTTCCCCAGGAAGATCTCGTTGAGATACAGCTCCAGGATGCGATCCTTGCTGAAGGTCCGCTCGATGCGGATCGCCAGGATCGCCTCCTTGATCTTGCGGGCGAAGGAGACCTCGTTGGTCAGCAGCATGTTCTTGGCGACCTGCTGCGTGATCGTGCTGGCGCCGACCGGACGGCGGTCGCGGCCGAAATTCTCGACGTTGGTCAGAATCGCACGCAGGATGCCAATCGGATCGACGCCCTGGTGGCCATAGAAATTCTTGTCCTCGGCCGCCATGAAGGCGTTCATGACCTGACGCGGCATGGCGTCGATCGGCACGAAGATGCGCCGTTCCGATGCGAATTCCGCCATCAGGCGCCCGTCGCCGGCATAGATGCGCGTGGTCACCGGCGGCTCGTAATTGGCCAGCTTGGTGTAGTCGGGCAGGTCGTGGTCGTAATGCTCGAACAGGAAGACCAGCCCCCCGGCGCCGGCAAGAGCCAGCATCACGAAGGCCATCAGCAAGGACAAAAGAAGGCGCATGACCGATCCCGCAAGAGACGACGAACGGCGCGCCCGCGGTTCGGTTCCGATGGATCCGGATCGCAGGTGCGCCTGACAGGGCGGCGCATCCTACACCGCCGCGGTGCGAAGTGCCGCCCTCGTTCCCGTCATGTCAGGAAAATGTGACACGCAGAGGGCGCCCGCAAGAAGGCGCCGGCGCAAAGGGGGTATTCGGGCAGTCAGTATTCCGGCAGCCCGGCCGCGTTTCAGCTCCGTTGCGTGCCGTGCAGCCAGCGGAAATAGGCGTCGATGGTCCGGGCCAGCCCCTTGCCCAGACGCTCGCGGTGGCCGGAGGAGGTCAGCAGCTTGATGTCCCGCTGGTTCGACAGGTATCCCATCTCGATCAGCGCCGACGGCACGTCGGGCGCGGTCAGCACGGCGAAGCCGGCCTGCCGGTGCGGCCGGTTGGGGATCAGCGGCACGTCGCGTCCGAGATTCTGCAGCGCCAGCGTGGCGAACCGCTTCGAATGGTTCATGGCGTCACGCTGGGCCAGATCGATCAGGATGTTGGCGACCAGCTTGTTCTCGCCCGACAGGTCGAGCCCGACCAGGGCGTCGGCCCGGTTCTCCTTGGCAGCCAGCATCTCCGCCTCGCGGTCGGACGCCTTGTCGGACAGGGTATAGATCGACATGCCGCGAATGTCGCCGCTGCTGATGCTGTCGGCATGCAGCGAGATGAACAGGTCGGCGCCCGCCTCGCGCCCGATGGAGACGCGGTCGCGCAGGCGGATGAACACGTCGCTGTCGCGGGTCAGCTTCACCCGGTAGCGGCCGGTCGCCTCCAACTGGCGCTTCACCTCCTTGGCGGTGGCGAGCGTGATGTCCTTCTCATAGATGCCGCCGACGCCGATGGCGCCGGGGTCCTGGCCGCCATGGCCGGGGTCGAGCACGATCAGCGGCTTTTCCGCCACCGTCGGCGGCTTGTTGTCCGGCAGCGGCGGGGCAACGGGCAGCGCGGCCGGGATCAGCTGGGCCGGCGGGATCGGCGGCAGCGGCGCGAAGGGCGGCGGGGCGGTGACGGCGGACGGGGTGGTCGACTCGGGAGCGGCCGGCTGCGGGGACGGCTGCGGCGTCGGAATCGCCATTGCCGACGCGACGATCGAACTCATCGTCAGCGGGCTTTTGGTCCCGAACTCTCCGACGGCGTCGTTCCCCGCCGTGGCGGCGGCAAGCTGCCGGAACTCCGCCGGGGTGGTCTTCTCCAGATCGAGCACGAGGCGCGGCTGGTGACCGTCCCGCGCCGGGATCATGTAGCCCTCGCGCAGCCGGGCCGGGCCGACCGTCTCGAAGGTCAGGCGCGTGCCGCGCGGGCCGCCCGCCGCATGGCGGTAGCGCGCGACCACCCCCTTGCCCTCCACCGGCAGCGCGCCGCCGGGCCAGATCAGGTCGGGCAGATCGATGATGACGCGGTAGGGATCGGCGGCCATCGACACGGTGAAGGACACCGCGTCGCTCAGCTCCAGCACGAAGCGGGTCTTGTCCGGATGGATGCCCAGCCTGGCATCGACCACCGCCGTGCGCGGCGGCGCCGACGGCAGGGCCGCGGTGGTCTGCGCCCGCGCAATGGCGGCCGTCCCGAAGCCGATCAGCACCAGCGCCAGCAGAACCGGCAGAACCGCACCGAGAACGCGCATCACCAGCCGATGGGGCGAAGCGGTGGCTGGAGCGGCGGCTGTGGTCGGGCTGGGCGGCCGTGGCATCGAGACTCCTCGGCGGCTGAAGGGGCACAAAACAAGGCAACGGACGCTCAGCTATAGCCTAGCCAATTCAACGCTCTCAACGCGGATCGTCAGAGCTTGAGTCAATTCCGGACGGGGGTGCCGTTCCTGCAACAGTGAGCGTGAGCGCGGCGGCGGCCATGTCGGGACGGGCTGCCATGGTGGAAGCACGCCCCTCCGCTTCCCCGCGACGAACTTGTTCGCCGAATCGGCGCATTTCCGCGTTGTGCAAGAGGGATCGCTTGTCTATGGTATCTTTGCGACAGACCGCAATTCGCCAGATTCGGGTCGGACTCCCAAGGTGAGCGCCGATTCGCTGATGCCGGGACCAACCTCCCAGGATCAGCCGATCGCCGGTCACGGGGCCGACCAAGGGGCTGCGGCGTCGCCCCCGACACCGCCTGTCCGGCCATCCGCGCCGGAGGGACGTCGCGGGGTGGCGCGTTCGGATTGGCGGTGAGAGGACGAAACCTCGAAGCTGGCTGTGGCCGCAAGGCGGCAGCCCGGCGCGTGTCGACCGGGCCGTCCTGGCTGCTCTCGTCAGCGCCGTTCGACGGTTCCGGTCCGTCGTGCCGTATGCTTCGCCCACAACAGACGCTGCGTCCAGGCGGCCCGACCGGTCGCGCGGGTTCCCTGGGTCGCGCCGTTGAGGACCGTATATGGCCAAGCGCATGCTGGTGGACGCCACGCACCCGGAAGAAACCCGGGTTGCCGTGGTCAATGGGAACCGGCTGGAAGAACTCGATTTCGAGATCGCCAGCCGCAAGCAGCTGAAGGGCAACATCTACCTGGCGAAGGTGACGCGGGTCGAGCCTTCGCTTCAGGCGGCCTTCGTGGAATATGGCGGGAACCGCCACGGCTTCCTCGCCTTCTCCGAAATCCATCCCGACTATTACCGCATTCCCATCGCCGACCGCGAGGCCCTGCTGGCCGAGGAGCGCCGGCTGGAAGAGCAGGCGGAAGCCCGGGCCGAGGCCGCCGCCGACGGCGCCGTGATGGGCGAACCGATCCGCCCCGAGCAGATCGTCGAGGAATGGTCGCCGATGCCCTCCCCCATCGCGCCCGAGGCGTCGGATGAGGAAGACGGCGACGACAACGGCGAAGACACCGAGTCCGGTGACGAGCAGGCCGCCCAGACCGAGGGCGCCGCACAGTCCGCCGACAGCCCCGACATGGTCGGCGGCGACGAGGATGAAGAGGCCGAGACCCAGCGCCGCCGTTCGCGCCCGCTGCGTTCCTACAAGATCCAGGAAGTGGTGAAGCGCCGGCAGGTCATGCTGGTGCAGGTGACGAAGGAGGAGCGCGGCAACAAGGGTGCGGCGCTGACCACCTACCTGTCGCTGCCCGGCCGCTACTGCGTCCTGATGCCCAACACCGGCCGCGGCGGCGGGATTTCCCGCAAGATCACCAACCCGGCCGACCGCAAGCGCCTGAAGGAAATCCTGTCGGACCTCGACATTCCCGATGGCATGGCGGTCATCCTGCGCACCGCCGGGCTGGAACGTTCCAAGCCCGAGATCAAGCGCGACCTGGAATATCTCCTGCGCCTGTGGGACGACATCCGCGAACAGACGCTGAAGTCGTCGGCGCCCTGCCTCATCTATGAAGAGGCGAACCTGATCAAGCGGTCGATCCGCGATCTCTACGCCAACGACATCGACGAGATCTGGGTCGAGGGCGAGGCCGGCTTCCGCACGGCGCGCGAGTTCATGGACATGCTGATGCCGGGCCACTCCCAGCGCGTCCAGCTGTACCGCGACAGCCAGATCCCGCTGTTCCACCGCTATCAGGTGGAAACGCAGATCGACGCCATCCACAGCCCGGTGGTGCAGCTGCGCTCCGGCGGCTACATCGTCATCAACCCGACCGAGGCGCTGGTCTCCATCGACGTCAACTCCGGCAAGTCGACCCGCGAGCGCAACATCGAGGAAACCGCCTACAAGACCAACCTGGAGGCCGCCGACGAGGTGGCGCGCCAGCTGCGTCTGCGCGATCTGGCCGGTCTGATCGTCATCGACTTCATCGACATGGAGGAGCCGCGGAACAACGCCGCCGTCGAGCGCCGCATGAAGGAGGCGATGAAGAACGACCGGGCACGCATCCAGCTCGGCCGCATCTCCGCCTTCGGCCTGCTGGAGCTGTCGCGCCAGCGTCTGCGCCCGTCGCTGCTGGAGACCAACTTCGAGCGCTGCCCGCACTGCTCGGGCACCGGTGTCGTCCGTTCGGTCGAATCCGCCTCGCTGCACGTCCTGCGCGCCATCGAGGAAGAGGGCATCCGCAAGCGGTCGGCCGAGATCACCATCTACGTGCCGACCTCCATCGCGCTCTACATCCTCAACCAGAAGCGCGGTGAGCTGGCCAAGATCGAAGAGCGTCATGCCTTCAGCGTCATGGTCCAGGCCGACGATACCCTGATCGCCCCGGACCACCGTCTGGAGCGCAACAAGGCCCGCCTGCCCGACGAGGAAGGCCCGCTGGTCAGCGCCGACCGCGTGATGGCCGAGACCGACCGCGCGCTCGCCGCCGAGCCGGTCCAGCCGATGGAGGAGCCGGAAGCCGAGGTCGAAGCCGCCCAGGTCGAGGAGACCGCCGAGCGTGCCGAGACCAACGGCGATGGCAATGGCGAGGACCGCCGTCGTCGCCGTCGTCGTCGTCGCGGCCGTGGCCGTGACCGCGAGGAAGGCCGGGCCGAGGGCGACACCGCCGAGGGCGAGGGCGAGACGGAGGAAGCCGGTCAGGAGACCGAGGAGACCGTTCTGCCGATTGCCGCCGAGGCGATCCCCGGTGCCGCCATCTCCGAACCCGACGCCGAGTCGGCTGAAGCCGAAGGCGAAGGCGACGACGAGGATGAGGACGGTGAGGACGAAACCGGCGCCGACGCCGGCGAGCGCAACGGCGAAGGCCGCAAGAAGCGCCGCCGCGGCAAGCGCGGTGGCCGTCGCCGGTCGCGCCGCGAGGGTGCGGAAGGCCTGGAGGGCGGCGAGGAGGCCGGTTCCGAGCAACCCGCCGCTCCGGTTCAGGCCACTCCGGCCCCGGCCCCGGCTCCGACCGAGGCGAGCGACCTCGACTGGATCCTGGCCGGCGATACGGCCCCGGCGGTCGAGCAAGCTCCGGTTCCGGTGACCGCCACCGAGCCGCCGGTGACCGCTCCGGCTCCGGCCGAAGCCGCCGCGGCAAAGGCTCCGGCCAAGAAGGCGTCGCGCAAGCGGAAGGCCGCTGCCGAGGCTCCGGCCGAGGCTGCCCCCATGGCCGCTCCGGCAGTTGCCGAAGCCCCGGCCAAGGGCCGCAAGCGCAAGGCCGCCGCTGCGGTCGAAGCGCCGGCGGAAGCCGCTGCCGAAGCCGCGCCGGCCAAGAAGGCCTCGCGCAAGCGCAAGGCTGCCGCCGAAGCCCCGGTGGAGGCCGCTCCCGTGGCCGCTCCGGCCGCTGCCGAAGCCCCGGCCAAGGGCCGCAAGCGCAAGGCCGCTGCCGCCGCCGAAGCCCCGGCGGAAGTCGCGACCGACAAGGCTCCGGCCAAGAAGGCGTCGCGCAAGCGCAAGGCCGCTGCCGAGGCTCCGGCGGAGGCCGCGCCGGTCGTTGCCGCGCCAGCTCCGGTGCCTCAGCCCGCTCCGGCCGCCGAACCCGCCAACGAGCCGGCTCCCGCCGGTGACGAGGACGAGGCGAATGCCAAGCCGCGCCGCGGCTGGTGGAAGCGGTAAGCCCAACGGCCCAACCGGGACCTCTGGAACGGGAAAAGGCGCCGCAAGGCGCCTTTTCCTTTTCCCGGACGTTATCACCCCTGCCACAGGACAGGTCGGACCATGAGCAAGGCCTTCACCCGCGAGAACGACACGCCTGACGACGACGATCTCGACGATCCGGCACCGCTGCCGCAAGGCTTCAAGAACTACATGACTCCGCCGGGCTTCCAGCGCATGCAGGAGGAGTTGCGCCACCTGCTGCGGGTGGAGCGGCCGAAGGTGGTGGAGGTGGTGTCCTGGGCCGCCGGCAACGGCGACCGGTCTGAGAATGGCGATTATCTCTATGGCAAGAAGCGCCTGCGCGAGATCGACCGCCGCATCCGCTTCCTGAACAAGCGGCTGGAATCGGCGGTGGTGGTCAATCCGCAGGACCAGAAGAACCGCGAACAGATCTTCTTCGGCGCCACCGTCACCTATGCCCGCGAGGATGGGTCGGAGAACACCATCACCATCGTCGGCGCCGACGAGGTCGACCCCGACCGCGGCCATGTCAGCTGGATCTCCCCCATCGCCCGCGCCCTGCTGAAAGCGCGGGAGGGTGATCTGGTCGACGTCCGTACCCCGGCGGGGATGGAGCAGGTGGAGGTGTTGGAGATCAGGTACGCGGGGTGAGGAGTAGCTATGACGGATGCCCCCTCCCCACCCTCCCCCGCTATCGCGGGAGAGGGGGTAGGACGCTTGCCAGCGTTGCCGATCCGCCGAAGCGGCGGAGTTCCCTCTCCCGCCAAAGGCGGGGGAGGGTTAGGGAGGGGGCATCAACGCCGAACCCTCACTCCGCCGCCGGCTGGTAGATTTCCCCGCCCGACTCGCGGAACTTCTGCGACATCTCGGCCATGCCGGACTCCGCGGCGTCGCGGATTTCCTGCGTGATCTTCATCGAACAGAATTTCGGCCCGCACATCGAACAGAAATGCGCGGTCTTGGCGCCCTCCGCCGGCAGGGTCTCGTCGTGGTAGGCCATCGCCGTGTCGGGGTCGAGCGACAGGGCGAACTGGTCGCGCCAGCGGAAGGAGAAGCGGGCGCGCGACATGGCGTCGTCACGCAGCCGCGCCGCCGGGTGGCCCTTGGCGAGGTCGGCGGCATGGGCGGCGATCTTGTAGGCGATGACGCCGGCCTTCACGTCGTCGCGGTCCGGCAGGCCCAGATGCTCCTTCGGCGTGACGTAGCAGAGCATCGCCGTGCCGAACCAGCCGATCATTGCCGCGCCGATGGCGCTGGTGATGTGGTCGTAACCCGGCGCGATGTCGGTCACCAACGGCCCGAGCGTGTAGAAGGGCGCCTCGCCGCACAGTGCGATCTGCTTCTCCACATTGTGCTTGATCTTGTGCATCGGCACGTGGCCCGGCCCCTCGATCATCACCTGCACGTCGCGCGCCCAGGCGATCTTGGTCAGCTCGCCCAGAGTCTCCAATTCGGCGAATTGGGCGGCGTCGTTGGCGTCGGCCTGGCTGCCCGGCCGCAGACCGTCGCCCATCGACAGCGCCACGTCATAGGTCCGGCAGATCTCGACGATGTCGGCGAAATGGTCGTAGAGGAAATTCTCGCGGTGATGCGCCAGGCACCATTTGGCGATGATCGACCCGCCGCGCGAGACGATGCCGGTCACCCGCTTGGCGGTCAGCGGGATGTGGGCCAGCCGCAGACCGGCATGAATGGTGAAGTAATCGACGCCCTGCTCCGCCTGTTCGATCAGCGTGTCGCGGAACAGCTCCCAGGTCAGATCCTCGGCCTTGCCATTCACCTTCTCCAGCGCCTGATAGATCGGCACGGTGCCGATGGGAACCGGGGAATTCCGCAGGATCCACTCGCGGGTCTGGTGGATGTCGGCGCCGGTGGACAGGTCCATCACGGTGTCGGCGCCCCAGCGGATCGACCAGACCATCTTCTCAACCTCCTCCTCGATCGAGGAGGTCACGGCGGAATTGCCGATGTTGGCGTTGATCTTGGTCAGGAAGTTGCGGCCGATGATCATCGGCTCCGACTCGGGGTGGTTGACGTTGGACGGGATGATCGCCCGCCCGCGCGCCACCTCGTCACGGACGAATTCCGGGGTGATGAAGTCGGGGATCTCGGCACCGAAATCCTCGCCGTCGCGCGCGGCCTCCAGCGCGGCGGCGCGGCCGAGGTTCTCGCGGACGGCGATGTATTCCATCTCCGCAGTGACGATGCCGGCGCGGGCGTAGGCCATCTGGGTCACGGCCCCGCCGCCCTTGGCCCGCAGCACGCCGCTGTCGGTGGTCTCGACATCGCCACGCGCCAGGATCCAGTCGCGGCGGTGCTTAGCCAGCCCGGCCCGCACGTCGATGGCGACCGACTCGTCGGTGTAGGGGCCGGAAGCGTCATAGACGGTCAGCGGCGGCTCGCCGCCCGACAGCGCGATCTCGCGCAGGGCGACGCGCAGGTCGGGAAAGCGCGTGCCGGGCACATGGATTTTCCGCGACGACGGCAGCGGGCCGGTCGAGATGCGGATGGCGTTCTCGTTGAAGTCCTTGGGCATTGGGTTTCTCCGTCGGAGTTGGGCGGACAAACCCGGGACTGCGGACGGAGGTGCGGTATCTTCGTGCAGGCCGTTCCCCGGCATAGCGGAGCCGATACGGCCGGACGGGGGCGTGGTCGGCCCGTCACGAGGTCCCTCCCTTCGCCGGTATGACCCGGATCAGGTTCGAAGGGTCACCACGCTGCCGGCGACGCTTGGCGCCGTCCGGCCGTTGGTATCTCAGCCCCCTGTCGGGACCCCCCTGGAATGCGCCCATCCTGCCGACGACGGACGCGCCTGTCAAAAGGAAAGCGCCGCGGACGATCCGCCTGCCATATTGTGGAAACGCGCTACATCCAGCGTTTCGACCGCACATAGACCATCGGCAGCAAAGCCGACAACAACATCAGCCCCAGGGCGCTGGCATAGCCGAAGGGCGAGCCGCTTCCGGGCATGTCGGTGAAGTTCATGCCGCCGATGCTGGCGACCAGGGTCGGCGGATAGAGCAGAACGGTCAGCACCGACACGATCTTGACGATCTCGTTCTGCTCGACGTTGATCTGGCCCAGCGCCGTATCCAGCGCCAAAGCGACCTTGCCGGCGAGGAAATTGGCATACTGGTCGAGCCCGCGCAGGTCCTGCAGCGTGGTCTTGGCCCAGCGCCGCGTCGCCTTGCCGGAATTCCAGCCGTCGCCGCGCGCCAGGAAATCGGTCATACGGGTAAGGCTGGCCAGACTGACCCGCGCCTTACCGATCAGATGGCCGGCATGGCCGATGCGCTTCAGCGTCTGGGCATCATCGAGCGTCTCGCCACGGGACCGCAGCTTGCGCCCACGGAAATAGCGGCGGTTCAGCGCATCCAACTCCACCCCGGTCCGTCGCAACACGACGGAGGTGCGGTCGATCATCCCATCCACCAACGCCGCCAGCACCAATTCGCCACGGGCGGCCGAGATCTCGCCATGGGTGGCGCGGCGGCGGAAGGCAAGCAGCGCCTGCGGATCGATGTCGTGGATGGTCACCAGCCGCCGCCCGGCCAGCACGAAGCTGACGGTGGCGATGCGCGGCTCGTCGGTGTCGGCCCAGACCAGCGCGGTGACGGTCATGGTCAAGGTGCCGCC
This sequence comes from Azospirillum sp. TSO5, assembly GCF_003116065.1. Classification (NCBI taxonomy): domain Bacteria; kingdom Pseudomonadati; phylum Pseudomonadota; class Alphaproteobacteria; order Rhodospirillales; family Azospirillaceae; genus Azospirillum; species Azospirillum sp. TSO5. Next base: position 42,265 of record NZ_LGQY01000010.1, read on the forward strand.
GGTCACGCGCAGACGGCTCGACTCCTCGATCTCCGCCATCTGCTCGCGGGTGGGCAGGCCCGTTCCGATCAGCGCCTCCGCCCGTGCCAACTCTTCGGACGTCGGATTGATGAGGTCGAGCCACACGGCGGAGTCGGGCAACGGCGCCGCCTCGTCCGATGCCGCCTCCCTGACCCAGCGCAGCAGACCGCCGTCATTGACGAAGACATGCAGCAAGGCTGTGCTCCTTGCGTGGTTCGCGTCGGCACGCGGCGTTACGTCACCCGGCCGCCGCGCCTCGGCTTCGCGGGCGGCGGCGCCTTGTCCCCGTCATCGAGGTCCAGCGCCGCGCCCTCGGCCTTCAGCGCCTGTTCCAGCTTGCGCCGGAAGGCGCCGCCGTCCCGCTTGGCGTCGAGGAAATGGCCGACCGCCTCCTTCGCCGCGTCACTGTCGTAGGGAACCTTGCCCAACGCCGCCAGCCTGGCGCGCTCCACCAGCTTCGGGTCCATCTTCTCGCGGATGGCCTTCATCTGGCGGAGCAAATCCTTGCGCAGGTCGGACATCAGTCCCCCATATTCCGGCGTCAGGCCTTACCGATCAGGGTGCCGGCGCCGCCTTCGGTGAAGATCTCGAGCAGCAGCGCATGCGGCACGCGGCCATCCAGGATAACAGCTGCGTCGACGCCCTGCTCCACCGCGCCGATGCAGGTCTCGATCTTCGGGATCATGCCGCCCGAGGCGGTGCCGTCGGCGATGGCCTTGTGCGCATCCGCCAGCGACATCTTCTCGATCAGCTTCTTTTCCTTGTCGAGCACACCGGCGACGTCGGTCAGCAGGAAGAAGCGCGCCGCCTTCACCGCCGCTGCAACCGCACCGGCCGCCGTGTCGGCGTTGATGTTGTAGGTGTCGCCGTTCACGTCGAAGCCGACCGGCGCGATCACCGGGATGACGTCCGACTTGGCGAGGGCCTGCAGGATCTCCGGATTCACCTTGTAGGGCTCACCGACGAAGCCCAGGTCCAGCACCCGCTCGATGTTGCTGTCGGGGTCGCGCTGGACACGCTCCAGCCGGCGGGCGGTGATCAGGTTGCTGTCCTTGCCCGACAGGCCGACGGCGCGGCCGCCGGCGCTGTTGATGGCGGCGACGATCTGCTTGTTGATGGAGCCGGCCAGCACCATCTCGACCACCTCGACCGTCTCCTTGTCGGTGACGCGCAGGCCGTCGATGAAGCTGGACTTGATCTTCAGGCGCTCCAGCATCTGGCCGATCTGCGGCCCACCGCCGTGGACGACCACCGGGTTGATGCCGACCTGCTTCAGCAGCACGATATCGCGCGCGAACAGCTCCGCCAGACCGGCGTCGCCCATGGCGTGGCCGCCGTACTTGATGACGAAGGTGCTCCCGGCATAACGGCGCATGTAAGGCAGCGCTTCGGACAGGGTACGGGCCTTGGCGAGCCACTCGTCACGGGTGGGAGTCTGCACGGGAGGATGCCCTTTGTCGGGATGGAGTGTTGGGTCTCTTTAACGGAAAGGCCGGCCGGTTGCCTAGGGGGCAATTTAACGGTCACATACCCCCACGCCTGCCTCCCGCGGTCGCCGCCGCCGTACCGCCGGCCGGACGCCACAATCCGGCCAGCCGCGTCATCGGCTGCGTCAGCGCGGTGACCGCCACCGCCATCAGCACCATCGCCGAGAAACAGGGACCGGACAGCACGCCGGCCTCCAAGAGAACGGTCAGCACGATCACCTCCATCAGCCCCTTGCACGGCATCAGCGTGCCGAGCCTGAGCGCGTCCGGCCAGGACTCGCCGGTCCAGCGGGCGGGCAGCGTGGTACCGGCCATCTTGCCGGCGAACGTGGCAAGGCTGGCGAGCGCAAACACCGTCCATTGCGCCGGGTCGTCCAGCGTCAAATTCACCTTCAGCCCGGTCAGCGTGAAGAAGAAGGGCAGCAGGATCAGCGTCGAGAAATGCTCCAGCCGGTCGAGGATGGCGGCGGCGTAGCGGCGTGGCATGGCGCTGCCTGCGATGAAGGCGCCCAGGATGTAATGCAGTCCGATCAATTCGGTCATCGCAGCCGAGGCCAGAAGCGCCGCACAGGTCACCACCACCGCGGTGTCGCCCATCCGCCCATCCGGCGCCACCCGCTCCAGCAGTCGGTCGAGCAGCGGGCGCACGACCAGGACCGTCGCCCCGACATAGGCGAAGCCGAGCAGCCCGACTTTCGCGACAGCCCAGGGATCGCCGCCGCCATCGGCCGTGGACCATGCCAGAACCGCGGTGATCAGCAGCCAAAGCAGCGCGTCGTTCACCGCGGCATAGCCCAGCGCCAGACGCCCGACCCGGTCGCCGAGCAAATCCATCTCGCGCAGGATGGCCCCCAGCACCGGCAGGGCGGTGACGCCGACGCAGATGCCGAAGCCGGCGGCGAACAGGCCGGGGGTCGCATGCGGTCCGGTCATGCCGGGAAAGGCGCCGGCCAGCCACCAGCCCAAGGCGCCACCCAACAGGGTCGGCACCAGCATGCTGGACAGCGCCACGGTGGCGAAGGCCCCTCCCCGCCCACGGAACTCGGCGGGATCGAGATGCAGGCCGGTCAGGAAGGCAAAGAAAACGACGGCCATCAGGGCCAGACCGGACAGCGGCGCCAGTGCCGTCGGCGCGAACAGAACGCCCCACAAATCCGGCACCAGCCGGCCGAGCAACGACGGCCCCAGCGCCACCCCGAACAGGATCTGGATGACCACCATCGGGGCGATGTGGCGCCCGCCGCCGAGCCGCCACAGCAGAAACGGCCCGGCGATCAGCAGCAGGGCCTGCATCAGGAACAGCAGCGCGGGGGAAATGCCACCCACCGCCGCCGGCCCTTATTCGGCGGCCAGGGCGAGTGCCGCGAGGCTGGCGCGCAGCTCGGCGATGCCGGTGCCCTTCTCCGAACTGGTGACATGGATGTCGGGGAAGGCTGCCGGGTGCTTCTTCAGCCCCGCCTGGGTGTCGCGGCGGATCCTGTCCAGATCCGCGGCCTTCACCTTGTCCGCCTTGGTCAGCACGACGACGTAGGGCACCGCCGTGCGGTCCAGCATCTCCATGATCTCATGGTCGTTGGGCTTCAGCCCATGACGCGAATCGATCAGCACCAGCGCCCGGCGCAAGGTGACGCGGCCGCGCAGGAACCGGCGGACCATGTCGTTCCACGCCTCCACCTTCTCCTTCGATTCCTTGGCATAGCCGTAGCCGGGCATGTCCACCAGCTTCAGCCGGTCGCCGAGGTTGAAGAAGTTGAGCTGCTGCGTGCGGCCCGGCGTGTTGGAGGTGCGGGCCAGCGTCTTGCGCCCGGTCAGCGCGTTGACGAGGCTCGACTTGCCAACATTCGACCGTCCGGCGAAGGCGACCTCCGGCAGGTCGGCCTCCGGCAGCTGATTCAGCGCGTTGGCGCCCCAGACGAAGTCGCACTCCTTGGCGAACAGCAGCCGCCCGGCCTCCAGCGCGGCCTCGTCGAAGCCGGAAACGATGCTGGGGGTGTCGGGGGTCGGCGTGTCGGGGGTGGTCATGGCGGGCGCTCTCGTTGGGATCGGCTAAAAAACATACCGCCGGCAAAGGCCCGTCAAGGGTCTTTGCCGGCGGCAGGTCTCAGAAACTGGGCAGCGGTCGGATCAGGTTGATCAGGCCTTCACGCCCATGCGCTTCATGATGGTCCACTGCTGCAGGACCGACAGCGAGTTGTTCCAGGCCCAGTAGATCACCAGACCGGCCGGGAAGCCGGCGAGCATGAAGGTGAAGACGATGGGCAGGAACTGGAACACCTTCTGCTGGACCGGGTCCGGCGGGGCCGGGTTCATCTTCTGCTGGAACCACATGGTCACGCCCATGATCAGCGGCCACAGGCCGAGATGCAGCAGGTGCGGCGGATCCCAGGGAATCATACCGAACAGGGTGAACAGGTTCGTCGGATCGGGCGAGGACAGGTCGTGGATCCAGCCGAAGAACGGCGCATGCCGCATTTCGATGGTCACGAACAGCACCTTGTAGAGCGAGAAGAACACCGGGATCTGGATCAGGATCGGCAGGCAGCCGGACACCGGGGAGACCTTCTCGCGCTTGTACAGCGCCATCAACTCCTGGTTCATGCGCGCCTGATCGTCGCTAAACTTCTCGCGCAACTCCTGCATCTTGGGCTGCAGGGCCTTCATCTTGCTCATCGCCTGATAGGACTTGTTGGCGAGCGGGAAGAAGACGGCCTTGACGCAGACGGTCAGCACCAGGATGGCGATGCCGAAGTTGCCGATGACACGGCCCAGGAAGTCCAGCGCGTAAAAGAACGGCTTGGTCAGGAAGTAGAACCAGCCGAAATCGATCGCGAGGTCGAAGTTCTTGATGTTCAGCTTCTCGGAGTAGCTGTCCAGCAGCTTCACCTGCTTGGCGCCGGCGAACAGGCGACCGGTGTTCTCGACCGAGGCACCCGGCGCCACCGTGACCGGCGCACCCATGGTGTCGGTCTGGTAGCGGTCGAAGTTGGCGACCTGGTTGTAAAGGAAGCGCGCGGTGACCTTCTCGTTCGGGTCGGGCACCAGCGACACCAGCCAGTACTTGTCGGTGATGCCGATCCAGCCGCCGGTGGTGTCCTTGGCGATCGAGCCGGCCTTGCGGACGTCGTCGTACTTCTCTTCGGTCAGCGAGCCGTTGAAGACACCGAGCGGGCCTTCATGCAGGATGTAATAGCCCGACGTGTGCGGCGTGCCGGTGCGCGACACCAGGCTGTAGGGCAGCAACGTAACCGGGTTGGCGCCGGTGTTGCGGACCGACTGCGTCACCGTGAACATGAAGTCCGGGTCGACGGCGATCTTGCGCTCGAACACCAGCCCCTGGCCGTTGTCCCAGGTCAGGGTCAGCGGCTTGTCCGGGGTCAGCGCGGTGCCGTCGGCGGTCCAGCGGGTGGTCGCGGTCGGGGTGGCGATGCCGGCGCCCTGCGGCACCCAGCCGAACTCGGCATAATAGGCGGCGGGCGTGCCGGCCGGGGCCAGCAGCACGATCTCCGGGCTCTTCGGGTCCGGCGTCTCGTGGTACTGCGCCAGCGTCAGGTCGTCGATGCGGCCGCCGACGAGGTTGACGGACCCGTGCAGGGCCGGCGTGTCGATCTTCACGCGGGTGCCGGCCGCCAGCTGCTCGGCGAGCAGCTCGGGGCGCTCCTTCGCGACCTCTGCCGTGCCAACGGAGGCCGTGCCTGGGGGCTGCTGGGCGGGCACGCCGGGGGCCGGCACCGGCACCGACTGCTCCGTCTGGGCGGCCTGCTGGGCGGCGAGTTGCTTCTGCTGCTCCACCCGCGGCTTTTCGTAGAAATACTGGAAGCCCAGCAGGATGGCGATCGACAGGGCAATCGCGATGATGAGGTTGCGTTGGTCGGTCATGGCGTCCCGGTTGCCGTGGGGCCTTTGGAAGAAGGGCGGCGTGTGCGCGGCCTTGTTACGGGTTTTCGCCGGGCTGGGCAACCGCCGCATGCCCTTTTTCCCGCAGACCACAGCGATGGGACGCCTTGGGCGCCCCCTGCGGAGCGGGATCGGGCACGGGATCCCATCCCGACCCGCCCCAGGGATGACAACGCCCGAGCCGGCGCACGGTCAGCCATCCCCCCCGGATGGCCCCATGCTTTTCCAGCGATTCGATGGCGTAGCAGGAGCAGGTCGGCTGGAAACGGCAATGCCAGCCCACGAAGGGCGACAAGGTCCAGCGATAGAGATAAACAAGCGCGCGGAGCAGGTGCGCGAGCGGGCTGAGGCCGGCGATGCGAAACATGACGTCGCGGGCCTCCTACCCTTCCGCCTCGCGCCACAGGCCGAGACGCTTCAGCCCGGCGGTCAGGTCGCCGAGCAGGTCAGTCCACGGCCGCTCGGCCGTGCCGCCGCGGGCGACCAGGACGAAGTCGTGGCCGGGCGCCGCATGAACGGTCAAAATCTGCCGTGCGGCCTCACGCAAACGGCGGCGGGCGCGATTGCGCACCACCGCGTTGCCGACCTTGCGGCTCGCCGTCAAACCGAAACGGATCGGCGGACCGCCGTCGGCGGGCCGCTGCTTGTCGTCGTGCCGGCGCACCTGGAGGATCAGGCCGGGAGCCACATGCTTGCGCCGTGTCCCGGCCACGGCCAGAAATTCCGGCCGCCGCATCAGGCGCCCGACCTCGTGGTCCGGCGCCGCCATCGCGGGGATCAGGCGCTCAGGACCTTGCGGCCGCGGGCGCGGCGACGGGCGATGACCTTGCGGCCGCCGACGGTCGACATGCGGTGGCGGAAGCCGTGGCGACGCTTACGCACGATTTTGGACGGCTGGAACGTGCGCTTCATGGCGCCTACTCCTTAAGCTTTGCTGATGGTGACGGGAAGAAGACGCCCAGCCGGATGGCCGGGCGCCGAACCTATGAACCTGAAACGAACCGGTAGGCGCCTTACTCGGCAGCCCGGCGGCCGTTGACCATGCCGCGGCCGGTGGTGCGCTCGGCGATGCGGGCGGCCTTGCCGCGCAGATCGCGCAGGTAGTACAGCTTGGCGCGGCGGACGGCGCCCTTGCGGACCAGCTCGATCGAGTCGATGCGCGGGGAGTACAGCGGGAACACGCGCTCCACGCCCTCGCCATAGCTGATCTTGCGGACGGTGAAGGAGCTGTTCACGCCAGCGTTCTTGCGGGCGATCACGACGCCCTCATAGGCCTGGACACGCTCGCGCGTGCCTTCGACGACCTTCACGTTCACGCGGACGGTATCGCCCGAGGAGAACTCCGGGATCGTCTTGCCACCGAGGGCCTTCTCGATCTGCTCCTGCTCGAGCTGCTGCAACAGGTTCATAGCACTACCCCTTTTCTATCGGCGCGCCTCGCGGCGGACCGTCACTCCGGTTTCGGGTCGCGCCGGCGAGCCTGCCGCCGACCCTTGTTCGTAACAGTTTCTGCCGGACGGCTCGCCTGGTAGAGCGACCACAGGTCCGGCCGTCGGGCCTCCGTGATCTTCTCCGCCTCGGCCAGCCGCCAGGCCTTGACCTTTCCGTGGTGACCGGACAGCAGAACCTCCGGCACCGCGCGTTCCACACCCTGCCCGTCGGTCCAGACCGCTGGCCGGGTGTAGTGGGGGTATTCGAGCAACCCCCGTTCGAAACTCTCTTCGCCCGCCGTCTCCACGTTGCCCATGACGCCGGGGAGCAAGCGCACCACGGCATCCATCAGGCTGAGCGCGGCGAGTTCCCCGCCGGACAGCACGAAATCCCCGAGGCTGACCTCTTCGAGGCCGTGCGCATCGAGGACCCGCTGGTCCACCCCTTCGTACCGGCCGCAGAGCAGCGTCACCACCGGGGTGGCGGCCAGCTCCTTGACCAGTTCCTGGTTCAGCACCCGTCCGCGAGGCGACAGATAGATCGCCCGGCCGCGTCCCGGTGCCCCCACAGGTCCCGCCGTCGCGGTCAAAGCCGCGTCCAGCACGTCGGGCCGCATGACCATGCCGGCCCCTCCGCCGAAGGGGGTGTCGTCGACGGAGCGGTGTTTATCGCGCGCGAACGAGCGAATGTCCACCGATTCCAGTGCCCAGACTCCATTTTCCAACGCCTTGCCGGCCAGCGAGTGGCCGAGCGGCCCCGGAAACATTTCCGGGAACAGCGTCAGAACCTTGGCCGTCCAGACCCGCGGACCGTCGGCGCCGTGATTCACGGTCCCTCCTCCCCGCGCTGGTCTCCGCCCTCTTCCCCCTCGCCCTCCTCCGCCTCGTCATCGGAACCCTCGCGGGCTTCGATCACGGCCGGAAGATCGACGACGATGCGACCGCCCCGGACATCGACCACCGGCACGCAGGCCTTGGAGAAGGGAAGCATCTCCAGCGGCCCGCCGGCGGTTCGGACTTCGAGCACGTCGCCGGCTCCGAAATCGTAGATCGCCTTTACCGTGCCGTAGACGGTTCCGTCGGCGAGTTCCGCACGCAGGCCGATCAGGTCGGCATGGTAGAACTCGTCCTCGTCCTCCGTCGCCGGCAGGGCGCCGCGGTCCACATAGAGCCGCACACCGGCCAGCGCCTGCGCCTGTTCGCGGCTGGTCACCCCGTCGACCTTGGCCAGGAAGTTGTCCTTGACCATGCCCTGGAGCGTCACCGTGAAGCGGCGGGCGCCGGCTTCGTCCGACAGCGGGCCATAGGTCATGATGTCGGCGGGTTCGGCGGTGAAGCTGCGCAGCTTCACCAGCCCCCGCACGCCGTGCGATCCCGCGAACTGGCCGACACAGATTTTGGCGGTCATCGAAGGAGCACCCGGCACGTCGTCACGACCTCAACCCTGAACTCAGCCTTCAGCCGCGGCGGCGGCAGCGGCGGCCTCGGCCTTCAGACGCTCCTGCGCCTTGGCCTTCGGAGCCGACTTCTTCGGGGTCTCGCGGACGGCGGGCTTCTCGACCAGGCCGGCATTGGCCAGGAAGTGCACCACGCGGTCCGTCGGCTGGGCGCCGACCGACAGCCAATGCTTGGCGCGCTCGGCGTTCAGGATGATGCGCTGCTCGTGCTCGCGCGGCAGCATCGGGTTGTAGGTGCCGATCTTCTCGATGAAGCGGCCGTCACGCGGGCTGCGGGCGTCCGCGATGACGATCGAGTAGAACGGACGCTTCTTCGCACCACCGCGAGCCAGACGAATCTTCAGAGCCATTGGTCGAAACTTTCTCTTCTCAAGTCAAACAGGTATCAGGTGATTTCGTAAGGCGGTCAGGTCAGCCGAAAGGCCCCTTGCCGCCAAAGCCGCCGAGTCCCTTCGGCAGCAGATTTCCGAGGCCGCCGCGCAGCATCCCCTTCTTTCCAAGCTTCTGCACCTGCTTCATCATTCCGCGCATGGTCTCGAACTGCTTCAGCAGCTTGTTGACCTCCTGCACCGAGGTGCCGGAACCGGCGGCGATGCGCTTGCGGCGCGAAGCCTTGATGATGTCGGGGTTCTTGCGCTCCGCCTTGGTCATCGAGGAGATGATCGCCTCCTGGCGCTTGATCATCCCGTCGTCGACGTTGGCGTCCTTCAGCTGGTCCTTGATCTTGCCGATGCCCGGCAGCATCCCCATCAGGCCGGACATGCCGCCCATCTTGCGGAGCTGCTTCAGCTGCATCGCCATGTCGTCGAGGTCGAAGCCCTGGCCCTTCTCCATCTTGCGGGCGAGCTTTTCGGCCTCGTCCTTGTCGATGGTCTCGACGGCCTTCTCCACCAGCGACACCACGTCGCCCATGCCGAGGATACGGCCGGCGATGCGGTCGGGGTGGAAGGACTCCAGCGCGTCGATCTTTTCGCCGACGCCCAGCAGCTTGATCGGCTTGCCGGTGATCTGGCGCATCGACAGGGCGGCACCGCCACGGGCGTCGCCGTCGATGCGGGTCAGCACGATGCCGGTGATGCCGACCTTGTCGTTGAAGTTGGTGGCGACGGTGACGGCGTCCTGGCCGGTCATCGCGTCGGCGACCAGCAGCGTTTCCGCCGGCTTGGTCGCGTCGCGGACCGCCGCGACCTCCGCCATCAGCTCCTCGTCGATGGCGAGGCGGCCGGCGGTGTCGAGCATGACGACGTCGTAGCCTTCGAGACGGCCGGTCTCGATGGCGCGTTTGGCAATGGCGACCGGGTCCTGGCCCGGCACGATCGGCAGCGTCGCGACGCCGGTCTGCTCGCCGAGAACCTTCAGCTGTTCCTGCGCGGCCGGACGACGGACGTCCAGCGAGGCCATCAGGACCTTCTTGCGCTCCTTCGTCTTCAGACGGAGCGCGATCTTGGCGGTGCTGGTCGTCTTGCCCGAGCCCTGCAGGCCGACCATCAGGATCGGCACCGGGGCGGCGGCGTTCAGGTTGATGTCGGCGCCTTCGCCCAGCATCTCCACGAGGTTGTCGTGGACGATCTTGATGACCTGCTGGCCGGGAGTGACGGACTTCAGCACCTCCTGCCCGACGGCGCGTTCCTTCACCTGGGTGACGAACTGCTTGACGACGGGCAGCGCGACGTCGGCCTCCAGCATCGCCACGCGAACTTCGCGCAGTGCTGCGGAGACGTCCTCCTCGGTCAGCGCGCCACGGCGGCGCAGCTTGTCGAAGATGTCGCCCAGGCGTCCGGTCAGGCCTTCGAACATGCGTTACTCGTTCCCCAGTTCCGGGTCCAGCGTCAGAGCCGCCACCCGCACAAGCACGAAAGCGCCAGTGCGCGAACCTCGCGGACTGGCGGAGATACCCGGCATGGGGCCGGGGTACCCGGTCTATCGACTTGGCGGAAGACAGGTCGGCGGACCATAGAGAAGCCGGGACCACGAGTCAACCGTTGCAAGCGGTCCTCGGACTCCCGCCGAAGGTCGCCCTTGCGGGAGCGCGGTTATCGGTCGCAACCTTGTCACAGTCCGCAGACTCTTAACCAAATTTTGGCGACTCTTTCGGATTATGGGTTACCAAATAGAGAAGGTATGCCGGCGATGTCGTCCGCCCAGGGCTTCGGGTCCAACAGTCCGCGCACCAAGCTGACCCAGAGCCAGCTCAACGCGATCCTGTTGCGGCACCAGGCATTCCGTAAGAGCCAGCCCGGCGGCGTACGCGCCAATCTGAAGATGCGGGACCTGTCGCATCTCGACCTGTCCGGCATCGACCTGTCCGACGCCGATCTGTCGGGCGCCAAGCTGTTCAGCGCGCGGCTGACCGGCGCCAATCTTTCCAACGCCAACCTCTATGCCGCCGACCTGCGGCTCGCCAACCTTGAGAAGGCCGACCTGCGCCGGGCCGACCTACGCGGCGCCTGCCTGCGCGGCGCGGTGTTGAGCGAGGCGACGCTGGTGGAGGTCGACCTGCGCGACGGCACGTTGCTGCATTACGACGCCAGCGGCGAGATGTACGCGCAGGAATATGAGGATTCGGTCCTGACGTCGGAACTGACGGCGGCGACCATCCGCGGCGCCGACCTGTCGCGGGCAAAGATCGCCAACGCCTTCGTCATGCAGACCGACCTGACCGACGCCATCCTGCGCGGCACGAAGTTCATGCGGGCCAACCTGACCGGCTCCAACCTGACCGGCTGCGACCTGACCGACGCCGACCTGACGGAGGCCAACCTGTCGGGCGCCCGCTTGTCGGGGGCGGTGATGACCGGCTGCGCCATCAACCGCACCAACTTCAGCGGCGCGACCATGATCGGCGCCATCCTCGACGCCGCCCAGATGCGCTCGCCCAACCTGCAGGCGGCGGTGCTGGCCAAGACGCTGGAGAACCCGGAAGACGACCTGCGCGAGATGCTGATGGAGCATCTGAGTTGGATCGACAGCGGCGGCAAGGCCGGCAAGCGCGCCGACCTGTCGGCGCTGGACCTGTCGGGCCGCAAGCTGGACGGCATCAACCTGTCGGCGGCGATCCTGCAATGCATCGCGCTGCGCGGCGCCAACCTGTCGGGGGCGGCGATGGCGATAGCCGACCTGTCGTTGGCCGACATGCGCAAGGCCAACCTGTCGAAGGCCGATCTGCGCGGCGTGAATTTCGAGCGCGCCACCCTGACCGGTGCCGACCTGACTGGCGCCCAGCTTGGCCCCGTCCATATCCAGACGATGAGCGGCCACATCTGGCGCGCCAATCTGCAGCGCGCCCGGCTGGGCATGGCGCTGCTGTGCAAGGCCGACCTGCGCAAGGCCAACCTCGCCGGGGCAAATCTGGCCGGGGCGGACCTTACCGGCGCCGACCTCAGCGAAGCCGATCTGACTGGCGCCGACCTGACCGGGGCCGTGCTGGACGGCGCCACGATGGATCAGGCGATCGTCGAGGAAGCGATCGGGCTGGCCAGTTGAAGCGGTCGCCCCGGATCCAGGTCAGGATTCGGGTCAGACGGGGGTCCCGCCCCGCTTCGCCAGCCAATCGCCGGAACTGTAGACGCTGCGGACATGGTGGACCAGCAGGTTGCGGGCGTCGATCAACTGGCCCATCCGCTCGCGGCAGGCGACGATGCCGGTGTCGGGGTGATAGACCGGCGCCAGTTCGCGGAAACGCCGCCGCACCTGATCCTCGTCGAAACACCATTCATTGACGAAGCCGAACAGCTGGGCCGCGTCGCGCACTTCGGTGATCTGACCGTCGAGCGGCTGGAAGGACAGGCGTTGCAGCGCGTGGGCCAGCGTCTTGTTGCGGTAGCCGAGCGTCTCCACCGCGGCTTCCAGCCGGCGCACATCTTCACCCGGCAGGATGCGGGCGCCCGGATCGGCGAGCGCAAGGGCGGCGGCCAGCGCCCTGCGGATCGCGGCGTCGCCGGCTTCCACGCCCTCCACCTCCAGCAGCGCTTCCCCGCCTGGGTCGCGCAATCCGGGATCGGCTGCCCCCTCCGGCGCCAGCAGCAGGGCGGCCGTCACGAGCGCCGACACCCCGACCCCGCGCAGGGCGGCAAGCTCCAGCACCGCGGTGCGAAAACGCGCGCCGCAGGGCACGGATCGGCCGGGGGCTGACAAGGAACTGGACTCTTCCGGTGCGGTCATCGTCGGCGCCAACACTTGGTGGAAGCGGGCGCGAGTCTACGCAAACTCTTGAATCGCCGCAATCACGCGTATGAACGCGGCCAGACGGATTTCGCGCAGAGGGATTTGAGCCGGACGGAGTATCGCACCTGGGCTCAGTGCGTCCTCATCGCCCCCGGCTTGGCCGGCAGGCGGTTGAGCAACTCGTCGATATAGGCGGTCTCGTCCTTGCCGGACATGGCGGCGAAGCCCTTCAGCATCTGGCTGCCGAAGGAGAAGACGCTGGACAGGTCGATGCGCCACGCCCCGCCTTCGCGCACGAAGTCGGCCGGAACCAGCGCCGGCCGGTTGTCGACCATCAGCAGGCCCGATGCCCGGTCACCCTTGACCCGCACCGGCCCCAGCGCGCTGCGGGAGATGACGTTGGGGCCGAGCCAGCCGGCCTTCAGCGCATGGTTGGCGATGTCGCCGACCGACATGCGGCGCAGTTCGGACGGGCCGAGATAGCGGCGCAGCCCCATGGCGGCGAAGCGCTCGGCCGGCTCCAGCCGCTGCAGCGGCGCGTCGCCGGGCTGGCGGGCGGCGTCACGCACCGACTCCAGCGCTTTGACCGAGTTGCGGGTGAGCAGCGGGATCACCGCCGCCCCTCGCTTTTCGGCCAGCGCGCTGCGGGCGGCGTCGAAGGTCGCGGCGACCTCGCGCTCCTCCGGCGTTTCGCGCGGCGGGGCGGCGAAGCTGGTGGATGCTGCGATCAGGATGACGAAGAAGGCGAGGAAAGCGACACGCATGCCAGGGAAAACCCGAAAACGGTTGGAAACGTCACGCCTTCTCCTCGACGCCGAAGAATTCGAGCTGCCAGCGCATCTCTTCATCGGTCATCGGATAGTGCGTGCCGTCGCGAGCATTAAGCGCCGTTTTTGGCGGAATCTGGGCAAGGCGCAACTGGACCTGCCGGGCGAAGCGCATGGTCAGCCCGGCGCGCCACACCAGCGCGGTGACGGCGCGCGGCGCATGGGTGGCGACGATGCGGTCGACCACCGGAAGCGGGATCTGCGACAGCTCCGCCAGCGCCGCCATGACGAAGCCGCGGTCGCCCTCCACCATGGACCCCTCGATCAGCTTCTCGGTCAGCTTGCCTTCCTTGTTCAGGCGGGCCGCCTTGTCGCTAGGACGTTCCACCGGCTTCTCCGGCCCGGCGGCACCGCCGACCGCCTCCTCGCCGAAATCGACCGGGCCGAGCGGCTGGCCGGGCGCGGTGCCGGCCGCCGCCTGCCCCACCCGCTGGCGCACCGCCTCCACCAGCCCGCGCGCCGCCGCCGGATCGAGATCGTCGCGGTCCTGCAGAACCTTCAGCAGATTGTCGGCGACGAAGCTGGCCAGCCGCGCCACCGCGCGCGCCGGCAGGCGCGGACGGCGGACCAGCGGCGAATGCCAGGGCTCGTGCTGCGGCGCCTGATCGAGGATGCGGTCGAGCGTCTCTTCGCGGATCTGGGCCGACGGGTTGCCGAGCAGTGCCGTCACCGCCGCCTCGTCGTCGGAGCGCGCGATGGCGTCGGCGACGGAGGCGGAGACGTTCTGCCGGCTGGCGATGGCGGTCATCGCGCCCCGCACCGGCCCCTTCATGATGATGTCGGTCAGATCCTCTTCGGTGAGGATCGGCGAATGCTGCAGGACCGGCGCGCAGACCGACAGCTCCACGTCGCGGGCCAGCCGGTTGATGACGCCGTGCGGAGCGTTGGGCAGGTCCTTCAGCGCCTCGGCCAGGATGCCGCGCACCTCGCTCGCCTGGTCACGAGCCAGCGTTTCGAGGCATTCGACCGTCAGCCGCTCGATCTGGATCGCCTGATCGGCCGACAGTTCCGGCAGCAGGCGGGCGATCTTCTGCGCCACCGCCTGCCGCACCATGACCTCGCGGTCCTTGGCCAGCAGCAGGTCGGCCTGCCGCGGCGTTCCGGCATTGGTGGCGATGGCGCGCCGCACCTCGGCCGCGGCGTCGGCGGCCAGGAAATACAGCAGCTCCGGCCGGGTCTTGGGATGCTCGGCGACCTTCCGGCGAACCGCCGGGTCCTCGCTTTGCACCATCCGCTTGGCGGATTCGTAATCGGCGGGGTCGAGCGTCTCGGGACGCGGGGAGGCGGGCGGGGTCACGGGGCGGGCTCCGCGGCGGAAATGTCGGACGAAGATGCCTGGAAGACCGGCGCCAAGGCGTAATGGCCCTTGCCGCTCTTCTTGGCGTCGTACATGGCGGCATCGGCGCGGTCGGTCAACTCGCGCACCGTCTCGCCGCGGCCGGGGGTGTGGACGGCGATGCCGATCGACAGGCCCAGCGGCTTCTCCGGGCTTGCCGACAGGTGGGCAAGGTCACGCATGCCGTTCAGCAGCCGATCGGCGACGATCCGCGCCTTCTCCTCGTCGGTGCGGCCCAGCCACAGCACAAACTCGTCGCCGCCCAGCCGTCCCGGCAGGTCGCCCGGCCGCACCCCGGTGGTCAGCAGCGTGCCGATGGCCTTCAGCACCGTGTCGCCCTGCTGGTGGCCGTGCAGGTCGTTGACCGCCTTGAAGTTGTCCAGATCGACATAGAGCAGGGCCGACGGCCCGCTGTCCGGCCGCGAGATCGATTCCTCCAGTCGTTCGAAGAAGGTGCGGCGGTTGAACAGGCCGGTCAGCCCGTCGCGCTCCGACAGGCGGCGCAGCCGCTCCTGATAGGCGAGATGGGCATGGGCGATACCGATATGGTCGGCCACGCCGGACATCAGCTGGCGGTCGTCGTCGTCCCAGGGCTCCGAATCGCCGGTGCGCCAGACCAGCAGCGCGCCGTTCACCGCCTGCCGGTACTCGGTCCGCTCGCCGATCAGCTGCACGTGGCCCAGCCGGTCGGCCAGCTGGCCTTCGCCATTGGCGATGCGGTCGAGCAGCGCGGTGCCGACCTCCGGCAACTCCGCGCCGAACTCCGCCACCAGCGACAAGGCGACACGGCCACCGCCCTGTGCACCGCCTTCCTCCGCCCGGTAGATACGGCAGCCGTCGGCGCTGAGCGCCCGCGCCGTCTCCGTGGCGGCCACCACCAGCGCTTCCGCGGCATCGAGCCGGTCGCGCAGGGTGTGGACGATGTGGCCGAGCAGCCGTTCGCGATAGCGGATGCGCGCCAGTTCGTTGGAGCGCAGCACCTGTTCGGTCACGTCGCGGCAGACGCCGCGGGCGCCGATCCAGTCGCCCTGCGGCCCGAACAGCGGCAGGGCGGAGGCGACGATGCAGGCCGGCGTGCCGTCGGCGCTCTTCAGCCAAAGCTCGGACTGATCGACGGCGCGGCGGCAGTCGAAGGGCATCGGCAGGTCTTCCGCCTCCTCCAGCGCCAGGCTGCGCGGGTCGCGGCCGATCAGCGCGTCGGCCGGATAGCCCAGCGCGCCCTTATGGCTGACGAAGACGAAGGTGCCGTCCGGCCCGGTTTCCCAGGCGAAGTCGGACGAGACCTCCACCAGATCCTTGTAGCGCCGGCGCGATTCGGTCAGCGTGTGGCGCAGCTGCCGTTCCAGCGTGTCGTCGCGGCCCAACAGCAGGAAGCCGCCGTCGGGCAGCGGCACGCCGGCCCATTCGACGATCATGATCCCGCGCAGGGATTCCACCGGCACCGAACGCAGCCCCGGCGCCACGCTTGACCCCGACAGCCAGTTGCGCAGTTCGGGCAGCCAGCGCGGGTCGCTGTCCATCATGTCTTCCGCCTCGGCATTGGCTTCGGCGACGGCCAGCGCCGCATCCAGCCGCAGGGCCGGGCCGGGATACAGCGCGACCAGCGTCACGGGGCCAGTCGGACCGGCATTGGTGGCGGAAGTACCAGTGGTCAGGAGAAGGTCCACGGCGATCCCAGATCGGCGGGCCACGAGGCGGACGAGCCGCGCGGCGGGCGGGGTGAAAAACCTTAGGCTGCAAACCGTTATAAGGTCCGGCCCATGCTACCTCTTTAGGGGTTAATCTTCAATCAACCAACGATGCGGGGGAGCCCCCATGGCGGCGGCTCGACCCAAGGAACGGGCAAGGGACCAACCGACGCTGCGACCATGTGAAGCGCCTTGCGGCGGCACGCCGGCGGCCCCATTCTTGGGGGATGACCGTCCCGACCTCCCCCGCCGCTCCGGCGCCCGACTCCGCCACCGGATCCGCCGGCAATCCCCTTGCCGCGCTGCGCGACCGCGCCGTGTGGATCTTCGATCTCGACAACACGCTCTACCCGGCATCCTGCAACCTGTTCGCCCAGGTCGACCGCCGGATCAACGAGTTCATCGCCACCCATTTCAACATCGGCATGGACGAGGCGCGGGTGCGGCAGAAGCAGTTCTTCCGCGAATACGGCACCACGCTGCGCGGCCTGATGATGGAGCATGACGTCGATCCGGTCGCCTACATGGACTATGTCCATGACATCGACGTGACCGGCGTCCAGCCCTCCGCCCAGCTGGCCGACGCGCTCGCCCGGCTGCCCGGCCGCAAGATCATCTACACCAACGGCTCCGTCCGCCATGCCGAGAATGTCGCCGGCCGGCTGGGCATCCTCGACCGGTTCGAGGCGGTGTTCGACATCGCCGCCGGCGGTTTCGTGCCGAAGCCCGATCCCCGCCCCTACGCCACGCTGGTGGAACGCCACGGCGTCGACCCGGCCGACGCCTGCATGGTGGAGGACATCGCCCGCAACCTCGCCCCCGCCCACGCGCTGGGCATGACCACCGTCTGGGTTCGCGGCGAGAAGGAATACGAGAAGGCCGGTGTCGGCGCCGGGATCCACATCGACCACACCGTGGACGATCTGCCGAGTTGGCTGGCCGCGGTGGCGGGGGTTTAGGGCTTTTCCGCAGGCTTGGTGTTGTTGACAGCGGACGCGATGCGGCTCCATGGTGCCGTCCCTTGGACAATCGACAGCAGAACGACCGCGCCATGAGCCACGCCAGCCTGCAAGCCACCATCGATGCCGCCTGGGAAAACCGGGCCGATCTCACCACCGCCACCACCGGCCCCGTCCGCGACGCCGTGAACGCGGCGCTGGACGCGCTCGATGCCGGCGACCTGCGCGTCGCGGAGAAGACCGCGGACGGCTGGAAGGTCAACCAGTGGCTGAAGAAGGCGGTTCTGCTGTCCTTCCGCCTGAACGCCAACGAGATGATCCCCGGCGGCCCCGGCGGCTCGTCCTGGTTCGACAAGGTGCCGCCGAAGTTCGAAGGCTGGACCGAAGGCCAGTTCCAGAACGCCGGCTTCCGTGCCCTGCCCGGCGCCATCGCCCGCAAGTCGTCCTATGTCGCCCCCGGCGTCATCCTGATGCCCAGCTTCGTCAATGTCGGCGCCTATGTCGACAGTGGCACCATGGTCGACACCTGGGTCACCGTCGGGTCCTGCGCGCAGATCGGCAAGAACGTCCACCTGTCGGGCGGCGTCGGCATCGGCGGCGTGCTGGAGCCGCTGCAGGCCGACCCGGTCATCATCGAGGACAACTGCTTCATCGGCGCCCGTTCGGAGATCGTCGAGGGCGTGATCGTCGAGGAAGGCGCCGTCATCTCCATGGGCTGCTACATCGGCGCCTCGACCAAGATCATCGACCGCCACACCGGCGAGGTCTTCATGGGCCGCATCCCGGCCTATTCGGTCGTCGTCCCCGGCTCTCTGCCCGGCAAGCCGCTGCCCGACGGCACTCCCGGCCCGAGCCTGTACTGCTGCGTCATCATCAAGCGCGTCGACGAAAAGACCCGCTCGAAGACGGCGATCAACGATCTGCTGCGGGATTGATCCATTGCGCTCCCCGATACAGTCATTGGGGAGCGCTTCCTGCCGCACAACAGTCAATTTGCCGGGAAATCGTATTCAGGTTACGGCATAGCGCCGAACGAGGCGGAAATGGACATATTCAAGCTGTCTTTCGTCACCGCAGTTTTGAAGATCCTAGCATTTGTAAGTGTGACAATTGGGTTTTTCGCTGCGTTTGCCATGATGGCAACCGGTAATCTTCTCCTCGTGGCCACAACCTTTTTCGGCGCCCTGGTTTCTGCTGCCTTCATTATGGCTGTCGTTCATGTTCTACAGATCCTGCACCGGATCGAGCGCACGAATGCAGCGATGGAGTCGCATTTGGCGACCCTGGCGATCCACCGGACGAAACCTGAAAATCCAAATACCCGCGCCGGCAGCGAGCTGACCGCATCCCGTCTAGTCTGAAGTCAGGCACCCCATGACCATCGACCCCGTCGCCCTCGCCCAGGACCTGATCCGCTGCCCCAGCGTTACGCCGCGCGACGGCGGCGCATTGGGCGTGCTGGAGGCGGCGCTGACGCCGATGGGCTTCACCTGCCACCGCCTGCGCTTCCAGCAGGAGGGGACGGAGCCGGTGGAGAACCTCTATGCCCGGCTCGGCACCGACGGCCCCAACTTCTGCTTCGCCGGCCACACCGACGTGGTGCCGCCGGGCGACAAGGGCTGGACGGTCGATCCCTTCGCCGGCGAGGTGATGGGCGGGCGCCTGTTCGGCCGCGGTGCCGTCGACATGAAGGGTGCCATCGCCGCCTTCGTCGCCGCCGTGTCGCGCCGGCTGCAGGACGGGCCGCCCGCCGGCTCCATCAGCCTGCTGATCACCGGCGACGAGGAAGGGGTGGCGATCAACGGCACCCGCAAGGTTCTGGACTGGTTGGCGGAGCGCGGCGAGCGGATCGACGCCTGCGTGGTGGGGGAGCCGACCAACCCCAAGGCGCTGGGCGACATGATCAAGATCGGCCGGCGCGGCAGCCTGAGCGGCTTCCTGACCGTGTTCGGCGCGCAGGGCCATGTGGCCTATCCCCATCTGGCCGACAACCCGCTGCCGCGGCTGGTCCGCATGCTGGCCGCCATCACCGAACACCCGATGGACGAGGGCACGGCGCATTTCCAGCCCTCCACCCTGGCGCTGACCACCATCGACGTCGGCAACAAGGCGACCAACGTCATCCCGGCGCAGGGCAAGGCGACCTTCAATATCCGCTTCAACGACGCCCACACCCCGGCCAGCATCGAGGCGTGGCTGCGCCAAACCTTCGACGCCGTCGGCGGCGCCTATGAGCTCGAGGTCTATTGCTCCGGCGACAGCTTCGTCACCCCGCCCGGCTCGCTGACCGAGCTGGTGGCGGAGGCGGTGGAGGGGGTGACCGGGCACCGGCCGGAATACTCGACCACCGGCGGCACGTCGGACGCCCGCTTCATCAAGAATGTCTGCCCGGTGGTGGAGTTCGGGCTGGTCGGCCAGACCATGCACAAGGTGGATGAATATTGTTCGGTGGAGGATCTGCGACAGCTGACCGCCATCTACGAATCGATCCTGAAGGGCGTGTTCGCGCGCCTTGCCGGGTGAGAAGCCTGACCGGGACACCACGATGCCGCTGACCACCCCCGCCATCCTGTCCGCCCTGACCGGCGCGTGGCGGCTGGCCCGCTTCGACCGGACGGGGATGGAGTTCTTCGACCGCACGCCGGACGGCGCGCTGAACTCCTTCTACGCCGCGCTGGTGGTGCTGCCGGCCTATGCGCTGCTGCTGGCGATCCGGCTGTGGGACCAGCTGGACGGCACGCCGATCCTGCAGTTGGTGACGGTGGAGGGCATCGCCTATGTCGTCAGTTGGACCGCCTTCCCGCTGGCCCTGTTCCGCATCGCATCGCTGATGGGCAAGGAGCAGCTCTATCCCGGCGCGCTGACCGCCTACAACTGGTCGGCGGTGGTACAGATGATGATCTACCTGCCGGCCATCGTGCTGTCCGCCACCGGCCTGCTGCCATCGGGGGTGTCCGAAGCGCTGGTCTTCGGCGTGATGATGGCGATGCTGACCTACCAGTGGTTCGTCCTGCGCACCGCCCTGTCGCTGCCGGGGCTGGCCGCCGCGGCGCTGGTGATGCTGGACCTGTTCCTGTCGGCGGCGATCAGCGATCTGGCGGATGGGATGCTGTGAGGCTCTGATTTGCCATCGGCTTTGCCCCCACCCCATCCCTCCCCCGCTTCGCGGGAGAGGGGGCAAGATGCTTGTCGGCGTGACGCAAACGCCAGAGTGGCGGCAGTCCCCTCTCCCGCCAAAGGCGGGGGAGGGTTAGGGAGGGGGCAAAAGGCCCCTACTCCCCGCAATCATCCCTGCGTGCTGACGCCCGCTTCGGCGAAGGTCGCCATGCCGGCGTGGCAGGCGACGGCAGACTTCACGATGTTGATCGCCAGCGCCGCACCGGATCCCTCGCCCAGCCGCATGCCGAGATCGAGCAGCGGCTCCTTACCGATGGCCTGCATCAGTCGGGTGTGACCCGGCTCGACCGAGCGGTGGGCGACCATGCAGTGGTCGAGCGCGCGGCGGTCGGCCTTGTAGAGCACCGCAGCGGCGGCGGTGCAGGCGAAGCCGTCGAGCAGAACCGGAACGCGGGCGACGCGGGCGGCCAGGATGGCGCCGGCGATGGCGGCGAACTCGTAGCCGCCGAGGCAGCGCAGCGCCTCGAACGGGTCGTTCTTGGCCTGCGGGTTGGCGGCGACACCGGCCTCCACCGCGGCGATCTTGCGGGCGAGGCCCTCGTCGTCGATGCCGGTGCCGCGGCCGGTCCAGTCGGCAGCCTCGCCGCCGAACAGGGCGAGGCAGAGCGCCGCCGCCGAGGTCGAGTTGGCGATGCCCATCTCGCCCAGCGACAGCAGCTGAACGCCCATCTCCACCGCCATCATGCCGTAGGCCATGGTGCGGCAGCAGTCCTCTTCACCCATGGCCGGACCCTGGGTGAAGTCGGCGGTCGGGTTGTCCAGGTCCAGTTCATAGACGCGGAGGTCGGCGTCGGCCACTTCGCAGAGCTGGTTGACCGCGGCGCCGCCATTCTGGAAGTTGGCGACCATCTGCACCGTCACATCGGCCGGGAAGGCCGAAACGCCGCGGGCGGCCACGCCGTGGTTGCCGGCGAAGACGGCGACACGGGGACGGCGCGCCTCGGCCGGGTGCTGGCCCTGCCACGTCGCCATCCACTGCGCGATCTCCTCCAGCCGGCCGAGGGAGCCCGCAGGCTTGGTCAGCTGCCGTTCGCGCTGGAGGGCCGCGGTGCCGGCCTCCAGGTCGGGGCCGGGCAGGTTGCGCACGAGCGCGCGGATTTCCTCGAAGGTGACGGCGGGCTGCTGGTTGCTCATGATCGGTCCTGAGGGGTGAGCGCCAAAAAACGGCGCGACCTTGCACCCATCCGACCGTCAAGTCAAAGCGCCAGAGTAGGGCATTTTGACCCCACCCCGCCCGGTTGACAGCTTTACGCCGCCTTGGCGACCCCGTCGGTCCCGGCGGCACCCGCGGTGGCCGAGGCGACCGGCGTCGCCGATTCGGACCCGACGATCCGGCCAAGCCCGAGCCCGAAGCCCATGGCGACGCCGGTGCCCGCCGTCTGGTCGGTGCGCACCGGCTCGTCACGCATGCGGCGGTGGTCCTTGTCGCGCAGGCGGGCCGGGCGGCCGCTGACGCTGTCGACCTCGTCCGGAGTCTCCAGGGCGTTCAGCGCCAGCACCTGATAGATCGACAGCGGCGTGCCGTTCAGCGACTTGGCCGGCGCCATCGGCACCTGGGTGGTGAAGCCGTCCGGCATGTCCTGCTTGCGCACCGCATCGTTCACCACCTGGGCCGGGGCGAAGTTGGCCAGCGGGTTCTCCGAGAATTTGCTGGCGAAGCGGTCGTAGATCTCCTTCAGCGACTTCGCCTTGCCGGTGGCCTTGTCGTAGAAGACGTTCTTGTTGGCCGCCGCAGCGTCGGGGAAGACGTCGCGGGCGGTGCGGCCGGGGTTCTCCTGCATCGCGTTCAGGAACTTCGACGCGCCGCCGGCCCCCAGGAAATGCGCCAGATACAGCTCGGTCGAGCCGATCTTGCCGTCCACCGTCTCCTCCAGATACTCCTTGTTGTCGCGGGTGTATTCCGCGGCCATCAGGGCCGACGCGGTCGGGTCCTTGCGCAGCTCCAGGATCTCCTTCTTCATCGCCGGATCGGCGACATAGGGCCGGCCGTCGCCGCGGGTCTGGATGGCGTTGGCGTATTTGCCATAGCCATGGTCGGCGCCATGCTCCTTCATCGTCTGCAGCCAGGTGCTGTCGATGAACTGGTAGAGCCCGGTCGCCGAGGAGGAGGAGGACTTTATGTCCGTGCGATAGCCGCTCTCCACGGCAGCTTTTTCCATGAGGTAGGAAAAATCGACCCCCGTCTTCGCGCTGGCATTGCGCACGGCGGCCTCCACACTCGCCGGCCCGCGCGAGGCGCTGGTGGCCTGGGTGGCTGCGTTGCTGAGGTTGCCGAGGGCGGAAGCGTAGGTCATGGGTCGATCCCCGTGTGAAGGCCCCGATGAGAGGCGCTCACATCCATGCAGACACCGTGCCAAACGGACAGAGGCTTGATGACGCCGCGGAGCGGGCCTAGCCTTATCATGACGCGGCATCCCGCCCTCTCGCCAAGCGCCATCCGATGCTGTATGTTAACGTATAGGTAAACCAAACAATCTTGCTCTGGGAGACTTGCCCCGCCATGACCTACACCGCTCCGGTCGACGATCTGCGCTTCGTCCTGAACGAGGTGGTGGGCCTCGACGCCATCGCCGCCCTGCCCCATTGCGACAGCGCCGCCCCCGATCTGGTCGACGCCATCCTGGAAGAGGCCGGCAAATTCGCCTCCGGCGTGCTCGCTCCGCTGAACCGGGTCGGCGACAAGGAAGGCGCGAAGCTGGAGAACGGCGTCGTCCGCACCGCCACCGGCTGGAAGGAGGCCTATGGCCAGTTCACCGAGGCCGGCTGGAACAGCCTGCCCTTCGAACCGGAATATGGCGGGCAGGGCCTGCCCTGGACCGTCGCCTTCGCGGTCAACGAGATGTGGCAGGCCGCCAACCTGTCCTTCGGCCTGTGCCCGCTGCTGACCCAGGGCGCGGTGGATCTGCTGACGGAGCATGCCAGTGCCGAGCAGAAGGCGGTCTATCTGTCGAAGATGATCTCCGGCGAATGGACCGGGACGATGAACCTGACCGAACCACAGGCGGGCAGCGACCTTGCCGCGGTGCGGACCAAGGCAGTGCGGGCGGGCGACGGCAGCTATCGCATCACCGGCCAGAAGATCTTCATCACCTATGGCGAGCATGACCTGACGGAGAACATCGTCCATCTGGTGCTGGCCCGCCTGCCCGACGCCCCGGCCGGCATCAAGGGCATCAGCCTGTTCATCGTGCCGAAGTTCCTGCCCAAGCCGGACGGCACGCCGGGCGAGCGCAACGACCTGCGCTGCGCCAGCCTGGAACACAAGCTGGGCATCATGGCCAGCCCGACCGCGGTGATGGCCTATGGCGACGACGAGGGCGCCATCGGCTACCTCGTCGGCGAGGAGAACCGCGGCATCGAATACATGTTCACGATGATGAACAACGCCCGGCTCGGCGTCGGCATCCAGGGCGTGGCAATCGCCGAGCGCGCCTATCAGCAGGCCCGCGACTACGCCAAGGCCCGTGTGCAGAGCAAGGACCTGGCCGATCCCAAGGGCTCCGGCGTCGCCATCATCAAGCATCCGGACGTGCGCCGCATGCTGCTGGACATGCGCGCCAAGACCGAGGCCGCGCGCGCGCTGGCGCTCTATGCCGGCACGCAGCTGGACATCTCGCGCCACCATGAGGATCCGGCGGTGCGCGCCGCCGCCACGGCGCGGGTCGATGTGCTGACCCCGATCGTCAAGGCGTGGTCGACCGACATCGGCTGCGAGGTAGCCTCCACCGGCGTGCAGATCCATGGCGGCATGGGCTTCATCGAGGAGACCGGCGCCGCCCAGCATTACCGCGACGCCCGCATCACCCCGATCTACGAGGGCACCAACGGCATTCACGGCAACGACCTGACCTTCCGCAAGACCGGCCGCGACAAGGGTGCCGCGGCGAGAGCCTTCGTCGCCGACATGCGGGCGACGGTGGAGGAACTGGGCTCCGCCCCCGGCGACGACCTCGCAGTGATCCGCACCGAACTGTCGTCCGGGCTGGACGCTCTGGACAAGGCCATCGACTGGATGGTCGCCACCCAGGCGGAAGGCGACCTGCAAGGGGCCGCCGCCGGTGCGGTGGCGTATCTGAAGCTGTGGGGCAATGTCGCCGGTGGCTGGATGCTCGCCCGCTCGGCGATGAAGGCGATGGAGGGCATGCGCCAGCCCGGCGCCAACGCCTCCTTCCTGGAAACCAAGCTGATCGTCGCGCGCTTCTACGCCGAGCAGGTGTTGGCCACCGCCCCCGCCCTGCTGCCGACCATCGCCAGCGCCCGCAACACGGTGATGGCGCTGAGCGAAGAGCAGTTCTGACCAATGTGTCCGGCCCCTCTCTCCAGTTGGGAGAGGGGCTTTCCCTGCGTTGCCCGCCCCTAATCCTTCCGTCGACTCTCGACAGCCCCGATTTTTCGGGGAGCTTTGTTATCGCCTATCGAATGAGCATGGTCCTAATGGCCAACTGAACATCCTTGTTATCGGTGATAGCGTCACATCGTTCGCATCACCAACTAAGATGAAGTCGAAAGCCATGACAAGCATGGAGACCGAGACACAGACTCATTCGGGACGCTGCTTCTGCGGTGCGGTGGAGGTGGAGGTCACCGGATCGCCGGAGGCCATGGGCTATTGCCACTGCCGGTCCTGCCGCTCCTGGTCCGGCGGTCCGGTCAATGCCTTCACCCTGTGGAAACCGGACGCGGTGCGCGTGACCGCGGGCGCCGAGCATCTCGCGACGTTTCAGAAGACGCCGCTCAGCCAGCGTCAGTATTGCGCGAAGTGCGGCGGGCATCTGATGACCAATCACCCGCCGCTCGGCCTCGTGGACGTTTTCTCCGCAACCCTGCCGACCCTGACCTTCACCCCCGCCGTTCACGTCAACTATGCCGAGACCGTACTGCCCATGCGGGATGGCCTACCAAAGCTGAAGGACTTCCCGGCGGAGTTCGGCGGTTCCGGCGAAACGATGGCGGAATAGCGGCTCCGCTCACCAGTAACGCATCGCATCCGCGTACAGCCCGCGCAGGTCGTCCTCCGACACCGGGCGCGGGGCGATGGTCAGCAGGCGTTGCTGGGCGGACGCCCCGCGCACCAGACCCGGGATGTCGGCCTCGCCATAGCCCAGCGCCGACAACCCGTTCGGCAGGCCGGTGGCGCGCATCATCGAAATCAGCCGGGTCGCCAGCAACTCGCCGCCATCCTCCGGCGAGGCGCCGCGCGTGTCGGCGCCCAGCGCTTCGGCGGCGCGGAGATGGGACTCCGGAGCGGCGGGGCCGGTGAAGCGGAAGGCGGCGGGGGCGTTCAGCACCACCGAGATGCCGTGCGGCACCATCGGGTCCACCGTCTCGTAGCCGGTGGCGGTGAAGCTGTGGTTCATCCCCGCCACCGAATAGGACATGGCGTGCGGGATGTGGACGCCGGCATTGCCGAAGGCCAGACCGGCCAGCGTCGCCGCGAACATCAGCGCGTCGCGCGCTTCCAGGCAGTCGGGGTCGTTGACCGCCCGTTCCAACCATTGCCCGCCCAGCCGGATCGCCTGCAGGCTGCCGATGTCCGACCACGGGTTGGCGCCCTGGTAGGGAGGGCGGGCCGTCGGCGACTCAGGTTTTGGGCGGGAGCGGAAGGGGCGCGCGGTGTGGCTCTCGATGGCGTGGGTCAGCACGTCGAAGCCGGTGGCGGCGATGGCGCCCGGCGGCAGGCTGTCGATGGTGCGCGGATCGACGACGGCAAGGCTCGGACGCAGGTAGCGCGAGGAGATCCCGGTCTTCACCTGCTTTTCCACATGGTCGAAGATGGCGACGCCGGTGGTCTCGCTGCCGGTGCCGCAGGTGGTCGGGCAGGCGATGTGCGGCTTGACCGGGCCGGGGACCGGGATGCCCTCCCCCAGCGGCTTGTTGACGTAAGCGAGGAAGTCGGCCGGATAGGTGGCGTAGAGGTTCGCTGCCTTGGCGGTGTCGATCACCGATCCGCCGCCGATCGAGACATAGCCGTCGAAGCCGCCGTCTCGCGCGAAATCGGCGGCGTCGAGGAAGGACGCGCTGGTCGGCTCCACCCGGCAGCGGTCATAGACCACCGGATCCATGCCGGCCCGCTTCAGCGAGTCGAGCGCCATGGCGAAGGGCGCGGTTGCGGCAACCCGTGGGTCGGTGAACAGCGCCACCCGCGTCATGCCCAGCGACAGCGCGTCGCCGCCCAGCTCGGCCAGCATGCCGGGGCCGAACTTCATCCGCGCCGCCTCGACGGTAAAGCCCTCCTCGCCGTCGGGCAGGATGGGATAGGCGTTGCCGTGCGTGTCGCTTGCCATGAGCGCTGCTCCTCCGGTTGCACGGGCCGGGTTTGCCCCGGCCCATCCTTGCCCGTATGGGAGCGTCCCGCGCCCGGCCTGTCAATGCGTCCGTTGGTCCAACAGATTGTCGGTGGGTGGGAGCGGCGACTCCGGTGTCCCACCGGCCGGCGGCGGGCGCAGCAGCCGCTGATAGAGCCAGCCGGTGCCGACCAGACAGAGGCCGAGGCCGAGGAAGGAGGCGACGCGGTACATCCCCTCCAGGTCGGACATATCGCTGAGGAATACCTTGGCGACCACCGCCAGCACGAGAATAAGCCCGGCATGGCGCATCCAACCCCAGCCGAAGCGGATGCCCACCACCAGCATCGCCACCGCGAACAGCAGGAAGCCGGCGGAATAGCTGTACCATTCGGCGTCCGACATCTCGTAGCCGGACAGGACAGGCCCCTGGAAGGCGTGGCGGATCTCCAGCGCCAGATTGGTGGCGATCAGCAGCAGCGGCAGAACCGGTGCCGCGCTGCGCAGGCTGCGCGACGGCGGCGGGTCGTACCACAGATAGACCAGCCCCAGCACGGCCGGCGCGCCATAGGCCAGCAGCAGCCGATTGACCACCGGCCAGATGCCGACCCATTCGAAATTCCACAGCGGGTTCAGCGCGGTCAGATGCAGGAAAACGACGTTGAAGGCGGCCAGCAGCACCAGCAGGCGCCGTCCCCACACCGCGACGGGCCGCGCGCTCCACCGCCGGTCGGCCGCCAGCAGCAGGGCGAGGCCGAGCCAGGACAGGGTGTGCAGCGACACCTCCGCCAGGGTGGACGGCGCCTCCTCCAGGCTGCCGGACATCCAGCGGTGGATGCCCAGCGACAGCATCAGGGTGGTGAAGATCAGCGCGCCGGCCTCCAGCACCATCACCACCAGATCGTCGCCCTTTCCATCGGGCGCAGACCGCATCCAGCGCGCCGCCGCCAGGAAGCCCAACGCCGGCAGGCCATAACCGTAGGCGATCCAGCCATAGCCTTCGTAATCCAGCACATACGGATTGACCGCCAGCCGCACCAGCACGGCGACCGCCACCAGAAGGGTAACGCCGCGCAGTTCGCGCAGGGTCAGCTGCCGCTCCAGCCATGCCAGCACCGGCACCTGCATCGCCAGCGCGACCGTCAGCCACGCCTCCTGCAAAACCATGGTGGCGCCAAGCGCAATGGCGCCGGTGGCTCCGGCGGCGAAGGCGGCCAGCCCCAGCGAGGCGCCCGGACGGTGGCGGTGGCGGGCCAGCGGCGTGGTGGCGCCGACCAGCAGGGCGGCAAGCCCAAGGGCCGCAGCTGGCCAGCCGATGGCGGTCTCGGGCGGCGCCACCACGGCATAGGCCAGAGTCAGCAGGGCCAGCGGCACCAGCGCCGATAGCGACGCCCACAGGGCGGCCCGCCGCGCGTCCCACAAGGCAATGAAACCGCCGATGCCGAACAGCGCGGCGAATCCGGCCGCCACCCACAGGAAATGCGCGACGGCCGCCGGGTAGCCGGCCGGATCGGCGACGATCAGCGGCTGGCCGTCCGCATTCAGCGGCGGCGGGCTGGCGGGGACATAGGGCAGGCTCCAGGGCGCCAGGGACAGCAGCACGGTCAGCGCAGCGATCCAGGCGACCCCGGCGATCCGCTCCGTCCGCCGGCCGGCGACCATCGCCAGCAGGGCGAACAGGCCGAGCGCGATCAGCGACACCGAGCCGTGGTCGTCGATCCAGGTGACGGCAGCGACCAGCAGGCCGAACAGCCGCATCGCCATCATCGCCAGCCGGTCGGCGGGGTGGCGCTGCTTGCGCCGGATCCAGTCGGGCAAGGCCCGGCGCCAGCCGGTGGCGGGGGCGGGCTCGGGCGGCGTCTGGTCCAGCACGCCCAGCACCGCCGGCACCAGGAACAGGGCGGAGGTCAGCAGCAGGTAGATGCCGGTCGGCAGCGCGTCGCCGTTGCGCCAGGAGTCGATCAGCCAGACCAGCGGCCACAGCGCCGCACCGGTCAGCGCCCCCCAGCCGAGCCAGCGCCAGCCGCGATACAGCACCACCGCCATCCCCGCCCCGTTCAAGGCCAGCAGATAGGCGAACAGGCCCCAGGCGTCGGGATTGTCCGTCGACACCAGCAGGGGAGAGACATAGCCGGCCAGCAGCCCCAAAGCCGCGATGAGCGGCCCCTGCAGCAGCGACAGCCCGATGCCGATCAGCGACAGGGCGGCCAGCAACGCGAAGGCGACCAGCGGCGCGAACAGGCCGAACAGGGCGAAGCCGCCATAGACGCTGATGAAGGCGGTGAACAGGCCGGCGGCGGTCAGCGCCGGTGGCACGTAATCCGGCTGCAGGGCGGCGACGGCGCGCTGCATCGGCCGGCGGCGCAGCCACTCTCCCCCCACCATCAACCCGAAGCCGGCGAGCAGCCCGAGCGCGACGCGGACGCTCGGCCCGAGCCAGCCGTGATCGACCGACAGCTTGATGAAGAAGGCCGCCGCCAGCGCCATGGTGCCGCCGCCGAGCCAGATCAGCCAGCGCGAGGCCAGCGATTCCTCCAGCTCGCGCCAACCCGCCCGCGGCGGGGCCGGGGCGGCGGGTTCCGGTGGCGGAGGGGCCGCCGTTTCTTCCGCTTCGGACGCGAAGACCGGTTCGCCGATCTCCTCCTCGGGAAGCGCTTCGACCTCGGGGACCGGCGCCTCGGCGGGAGCGGCCTCGGCGGAAGAGAGCGGCAGCGCGCCGGTCAGCGCGCCGGTCAGCGCCTTTTCCAGCCTGCCGCGCAGGAGGGCGATTTCAGCCGCCTGTGCCTTCAACCGCCGGTCCAGCCGGTGGGTGATGAAGCCGAAGATCAGCAGTAGAACGACGAACTCCATGACCGCACCGCCTGCACGACGTTGCCCCTCTATCGGGGGCGTTTTGCCGCAGCATAGCCTTGCAACAATGCACTGTCTCGGTCGTGCTGGAGGCTCCCCCCATCGGAGAGTCCGCC
This sequence comes from Azospirillum sp. TSO5, assembly GCF_003116065.1. Lineage (NCBI taxonomy): Bacteria > Pseudomonadati > Pseudomonadota > Alphaproteobacteria > Rhodospirillales > Azospirillaceae > Azospirillum > Azospirillum sp. TSO5. The sequence goes on from NZ_LGQY01000010.1 coordinate 71,955, forward strand.
GATAATCGAGCGTTTCTCAGTGCCGGGCGCGGGGCGGTTCCATTCCCAGCCGCGCCATCGTCGCCAGCGCGTCGTCGACGGCGTGGAAATCGGCGGTGTTGTCGAAGACGCACCAGACCGGCCGCAGCGCCGCCTCCGCCGACAGCCTCTCGGCCAGCGCATCCAGCACCGCCGGCTCGTAGGCCGAGCGGTAGATCACCGGCGACCCGTGCAGCCGCCAGTATCGCAGCCCGTCCCAACCGCCCGGCTCGCCGGCTCCCGGCACCGGCGCGGGATCGGCGGCGACGCGGGCAACGCGGTGGGCGACCAGCAGCGACTCGGCCGCGTCGGTGAACCAGGAGGCGTGGCGCGGCTCGCACACCACGTCGCCGTCGAAACGGGCGCGCAGAAGCGCGAAGAAATCCTCCGCCACCCCACGATCGAAGCGCAGGCTGGGCGGCAGCTGCACCAGCAGCGGACCGAAGCGGTCATCCAGCATCCCCGCCTCCGCCAGGAACCGGTCCAGCGCCGCCTCCGTGCCGACCAGCCGGGCCTCGTGGCTGATCGCCTTGGGCAGCTTCACCGCGAAGCGGAAGCCGAACGGGGTGGAGGCCGCCCAGCGCGCCCAGGTCTCCGGCTTGTGCGGGCGGTAGAAGCTGCTGTTCACCTCCGTCATCGGCATGACGCGGGCCGTGCGTTCCAGATGAGTCCCCTCGACCGGGAAGGCCGGGGCCGAGAGCTTGGGGATGCTCCAGCCGGCGGTGCCGATGCGGATCGGGTGGGCCGCCGTCATCACTCGGCGGGAAGCCCCTGCGCCGGGGCGGTTCCGTCATCCGCCTGCCGGCCATCTTCCTGCCGGCCCCGGCGGGCGCGCAGCGACTCGGCCTCGACAAAGATGCGGCGGATGATCGGGTATTGGCTGCGGATGCGGCTTTCCAGCGTGCAAACGGCGTCCTCCACCTCGCGGGCGTTCAGGCTGTCCTGGAACTCCACCGACAGGTTCAGCAGAACGTCGTCGGGACCCATATGCATGGTCAGCACATCGAGCGGGCGCTTCACCCGCGCCTCCTCGCCGACGATTCGGCGGATGCCCTCGACGATGCGGCGGTCGGCCGACTCGCCGATCAGCAGCCCTTTCGACTCGTAGGCAAGCAGCGCCGCGACGATGGCCAGCACGACGCCGATGGCGATGGAGGCATAGGCGTCGTAGATGGGATTGCCGGTCACTTCGCCCAGATAGAGGCCGATGCCGGCCAGCAGCAGGCCGACCAGCGCCGCCGTATCCTCCAATAGCACGACGAAGACCGACGGATTCTTCGAGCGGTGGAGCGCCGACAGGATGCCGACGCCGCTCTGGGTGCGTCGGAATTCGCGCAGCGCGACGAACCAGGAAAAGCCTTCGAACAGCACGGCGAAGCCCAACACGGCGAAATTCACCCAGGGGCTTTCCACCGGCTCCGGGTTAGACAGGGCGTGCCAGCCGTCATAGACGGACAGGCCGGCGCCGATGCCGAACAGCAGCACGGCGACCACGAAGGACCAGAAATACACCTCGCGCCCATGGCCGAAGGGATGCTGCGGCGTCGGCGGGCGGCGGGCGCGGCGGATGCCGTAGAGCAGCAGCAGCTGGTTGCCGCTGTCGACGACGGAATGGATCGCCTCGCTGAACATGGCGGCGCTGCCGGTCATCGCGCTGGCGACGAACTTGGTCAGCGCAATCATCAGATTGCCGCCGAGCGCGGCGAGCACGACCTTGGTGGAGCCTTCGGCCAAAGCGGGAACCCTTCGCTGGAGCGGATGCCGGACTGCCCATGAGCAACGTCCGCCGGCCGTCCCGGTTCCCCCACGACTCCCTTTAGGCCCTCATCAGGGACCGCGCAGGGTCCGCCAGGCGCAGACCGCGGCGTAATAGACGGAGGTCGCCAGCCACAGGCCGAACAGCCAGCCCGGCCGCGCCGGCTCCAGCACCACCAGCGCGATGCAACAGAGCAGCCAGACCGTGGTGACGCCAATGTTCAGCGGCATCAGCGCCTTGACGCGGAAGGGGTGCAGGAACTTGACCGTGGTGAAGGTCAGCAGCCCCAGCGCCACCACCACCGCCGCGTTGAACCAGGGGCTGAGGTCGAGCAGCCATAGATAGAGGGCGACGACGTTCCAGATCGCCGGGAAGCCGACGAAATAATTGTCGCCGCTCTTCATCCCGACATTGGCGAAGCAATAGAGCGCGGTCAGCAGCACCCAGGCGGCCAGCGCGATGCTGATCAGCCCCTCCGGCAGAAGGCCGAAGCGGTGCATGAACACCGCCGGCACGACGACATAGGTCAGGTAGTCGATCACGAGGTCCAGCGCCGACCCGTCGATGCCCGGCAGCACCTGCTTGACCGAGACGCGGCGGGCCAGCGTGCCGTCGACGCCGTCGACGACCAGCGCGATGCCCAGCCACATCAGGCACAGCTTGGCGTCGCCCGCCGCCGCCGCCAGCAGACCGAGCAGCCCCAGCACGGCGCCGCTGGCCGTGAAGATGTGAACGCCCCAAGCCGACAGGCGTTGGGTGATTCCGTAGGCGGCGCTCATGCTGATGTTTTCCGTGGGTGGCAAGGACAAGGTGATGACCTGAACGGGGCGGGGATGGGAGGATGGGCGGTGGAGCGGGCGGATTTTCTGACACAGATGAACTTAGATAAACACAGAATTGTGGGGGTACGGAACCCCCGGCTCCGCCCACGCTGACGTGCGCCCCGGTCCTTGCCGCCCTCCCCGCCCTGCCGCTCAGGCCGCCCGTGCGCCACCCTGGCGGAAGGCGGCGCGGCCGGCCAGCGCGTCGGGCATCGGGCCGCCGGTCGCCCAATCCAGCAACTCCACCGTGTGGACCACCGGCAGTCCTGTGCCCGACGCGATCTGGGTGATGCAGCCGAGATTGCCGGCCGCCACCGCCTGGGCCTGCGTGCTTTCGATGGCGGCGACCTTCCGGTCGCGCAACTCCCCCGCCAGTTCCGGCTGCAGCATGTTGTAGGTGCCGGCCGACCCGCAGCAGAGATGCGCGTCCGGAATCTCCTTCACCAGGAAGCCGGCGGCGCGCAGCAGGGCGCGCGGCGGCTCCTTGATGCGCTGGCCATGCTGCATCGAACAGGCGGAGTGGTAGGCGACCGTCTGCCCCGTCTCCACCACCGGCCGGGCCAAGCCGATCTCGTCCATCAGTTCGGTGACGTCCTTGGCCAGCGACGCCACCCGCGCCGCCTTGGCGGCATAGGCGGAGTCCTCGCGGAACATGTGGCCGTAATCCTTGACGCTGGTGCCGCAGCCGGACGCGTTGATGACGATGGCGTCCAGTCCCTCGCCCTCGATCTCCTTCGTCCAGGCGTCGATGGTCTTCTTCGCGGCGGCGTGGGCGAGGTCCTCCTTGCCCATATGGTGCGTCAAGGCGCCGCAGCAGTCGGCACCCTTGGACACCACCACCTCCACCCCGTGGCGGGTCAGCAGGCGGATCGTCGCCTCATTGATCTGCGGCGCCAGCACCTGCTGGGCGCAGCCGATCAGCAGGGCCACGCGCTTCTTGCGCGCCCCCTCGGCCGGATGGGTGCCGGGCCGGTCGCTGTAGCTCGGCGCCGGTACGCTGGACGGGGTCAGCGACAGCATGGCCGACAGCCGTTTCGGCAGCATGACGCGGAACGGCCGGCCGAGCGAGGCGCCCAGCAGGGCCATCCGGAACAGCCGCGGATTCGGCAGCACCCGCGCCAGCAGGTCGCGCACCGCCCGGTCGGCCGGCGGGCGGGTATAGGTCGCCTCGATATGGGCGCGGGCATGATCGACCAGATGCATGTAATGGACGCCCGACGGGCAGGTCGTCATGCAGGACAGGCAGGACAGGCAGCGGTCGATGTGCTTGACCGTGGTGTCGGGCGGCGGGCCGCCCTTCTCCAGCATGTCCTTGATCTGGTAGATGCGGCCGCGCGGGCTGTCCAGCTCGTCACCCAGGATGGTGTAGGTCGGACAGGTCGCGGTGCAGAATCCGCAATGCACGCATTTGCGCAGGATCTGGTCCGATTCGCGGATCGCGGCATCGGCCAGTTGGGCCAGCGAGAAGTTCGTTTGCATCGAGATCGGTCTTCCCGTTACAGCCCCGCATACATGCGGCCGGGGTTGAGGATGCCCTTGGGGTCGAAGCTCTCCTTGACCCGGCGGCTCAGCGCCATCAGCGGCTCGGGCAAGGGCTGGAACACGTCCGTCGCCGCGCGCGCCGCCTCCGGCGCCCGCACCAGCGTGGCGTGGCCGCCGGCGGAGAGAGCCCTGCGGATCGCCGCGCCCGACTCGGGCGGCGCCGCCAGCCAGACCAGCCCACCGCCCCAGTCATAGAAGACCTCGACGTCGAGCGTCCGACGGATGGCCTCGACGGTGGCGGGGCCGGCCGAGGGGGGAACGGAGAGTTTCCAGAGGTGGGAGATGTCGCTGCGCTTGCCCCCTCCCCGACCCTCCCCCGCTGGCGCGGTGGAGGGAGATTGGGGCGTCATCGGCAAGGCCCCCTCTCCCGCCGAAGGCGGGGGAGGGTTGGGGAGGGGGCCATCGGCGACCACTTCCCCCAACCCCACCCCATCCCTCACCTCGCGCCAGAGCGCCAGCGACTCGTCACGCCCCAGCACCCCATCGGCCCGCAGTTCCTCGCGCAGCATGGTAACGCGCGCGGCGACGGACGGGCCGAAGCCCTCCAGACGCACCAGCGTCACCGCCCCGCCCGCTCCCGCCACCTCGGACACACCCGACCGCGCGGCGGTCGCCGCCGGCAGATGGGCGGCGCCCGACACCTCGTAGGGGCTGCGCAGTGCGCGGTCGAGCATCGCCACCGCCGCCGCATCGTCCAATCCGAACAGCAGCAGAGTCGCGGTGTCCTCCGGCGCCGGCAGCACCTTGACCGTGATCTCGGTCAACGCGGTCAGCGTGCCGAAGGAGCCCGCCATCAGCTTCGGGACGTCATAGCCGGTGACGTTCTTCACCACCTTGCCGCCGCCCTTGTAGGCCTCGGCCCGGCCGCTGACGCCGGCGATGCCCAGCGTGTGGTCGCGGGCGGACCCGGCCGAGATGCGGCGCGGCCCGGCCAGCCCGCTGGCGACCAGACCGCCCAAGGTTCCTCCTTCCGGCGGCTCGAAGGCCAGATGCTGCCCACGGTCGGACAGCATGGCGCGGATGGTGTCCATCGGCGTGCCGGCCAGCGCGGTCAGCACCAGTTCCTCCGGCTCATAGGCGATGACACCGGACAGGCCGGACAGGTCGAGCGCGTGGCCGGCCTGCACCGGACGGCCCAGCCCACGGCGGCTGCCGCTGCCGAGAATCTCCAGCGGTTCGCCGGCCGACAGAGCCCAGCGCACCGCGTCGGTCACCTGCGCGGCGGTCTCCGGCTTCAATGTGGTGATGGTCATGACGGACAGCGGCCCCTCAGAAGCGCGGGATGTCGGGGAAGCGCAGTTCCCCCTGGTGGACATGCAGCCGGCCAAGCTCGGCGCAGCGGTGCAGCGTCGGGAAGACCTTGCCGGGGTTCAGCAGACCGTCGGGATCGAAGGCGCATTTCAGCCGCTGTTGCTGCTGGAGGTCGGCCTCGTCGAACTGGTCGGTCATCAGGTCGCGCTTCTCGACGCCGACCCCATGCTCGCCGGTCAGCACGCCGCCGACCTCGACGCACAGGCGCAGGATGTCGTTGCCGAACTCCTCCGCCGCCTCCAGCTCGCCCGGCTTGTTGGCGTCATAGAGGATCAGCGGGTGCAGGTTGCCGTCGCCGGCATGGAAGACGTTGGCGACCCGCAGGCCGCAGCGGTCCGACATCTCCTGCATCCGCTGCAGCACCAGCGGCAGCGCCTTGCGCGGGATGGTGCCGTCCATGCAGTAATAATCGGGGCTGATCCGCCCCACCGCCGGGAAGGCGGCCTTGCGCCCGGCCCAGAAGGCCAGCCGCTCCTCCTCGCTGGTCGACACACGGGCATAGCAGGCGCCCTTGTCGCGGGCGATGGCCTCCACCCGGTCGATCAAATGGTCGACCTCCGCCGCCGGGCCGTCCAGCTCGACGATCAGCAGCGCCTCGACGTCCAGCGGGTAGCCGGCATGGACGAAGGCCTCCGCCGCGTGGATGGCGGGGCGGTCCATCATTTCCATGCCGCCGGGGATGATGCCGGCGGCGATGATCGCCGCCACGCAGTCGCCACCTTGCTCGCTGGTCGGGAAGCCCAGCAGCACGGCGCGGGCGGTCGCCGGCTTCTTCAATATGCGCACCGTGACCTCCGTCACCACGCCCAGCAGCCCCTCCGACCCGGTGATGATCCCCATCAGGTCGTAGCCGCCGGCATCCAGATGCTTGCCGCCCAGCCGGATGACGGTGCCGTCCATCAGCACCATCTCCAGCCCCAGCACATTGTTGGTGGTCAGCCCGTATTTCAGGCAATGCACGCCGCCGGAATTCTCGGCAATGTTGCCGCCGATGGTGCAGGCGATCTGGCTGGATGGATCGGGGGCGTAATAGAAGCCCTCATGCGCCACGGCGTTGGAGATGCCGAGATTGGTCACTCCCGGCTGCACGGTGACGCAGCGATTGGCGTAATCGATGTCGAGGATGCGCTTGAACTTGCCCATCCCCAGCAGCACGCCGTCGGCCAGCGGCAGCGCGCCGCCGGACAGCGAGGTGCCGGCGCCGCGCGGCACCACCTTCACCCCCATCGCCTTGCAGGCCTTCAGGACCTGCGACACCTGTTCCACCGTGCTGGGTAGAACGGCGACCATCGGCAGCTGGCGGAAGGCGGTCAGGCCGTCGCACTCATAGGCGCGCAGCTCGTTCTCGTCGACGATGACGCCTTCGCCCGGAACGATGGCGCGCAGCGCCTCCACGATCTCCCGGCGGCGGGCGATCACCCCGCTGTCCGGCACCGGCATCTTCATGGCGGGCGGTCCTTATCCCGTTGCGGCGAACTCGTCCGCCACACGTACCATCCGCCGCGATCCTAATACAAGACGATGCCGCAGCCGGGATGCCCTGGGCCGATCCCGATACCGAAGCCCCAAAACGCAAGAGCCGCACCCGAAGGCGCGGCTCTTGCGTAAACACCCGATGACGGAGAGGCTGGGCGCGATGCCCTGCCTCGCAGTCGATCGACCCTTGCGGATCGATCAGCCCTGGCGGGCCTTGAAACGGGGGTTCTGCTTGTTGATGACGTAGACGCGGCCCTTGCGGCGGATCACGCGGCAGGCCTTATGGCGCGTCTTCATCGACTTCAGGGAGTTGACGATTTTCATGATGCTGTTCCTGAACGCTCGGCGGCTCGATTGAAGGCGCGCACCATAGTGCGGTGCCCACCAACTGTCAACGCCCGGGAATGGCCTGGAATGCCGTCCTTTTCCATCGGCCTGCCGCCGCCCGTTCCGCCTGCCGCGGTCCATCCGGCGCGACAGCCGCGAGTACCGATGAATGCATCGCACATCTCAGGCCGATAAAGATTTCATCGCCCTCCCGAATAAAGGGAAAAAACCCGGCGACAAGACGCCAAAGCATATCGGACGCCTGCAACTCTGCGTTAAGGCCCATCGGCGGCCTGGAGGCGGAAGACGACTGTCCGCCGACGATTCTCGACTTCCCGCCGCCGGGAGAGGAAAAGCAAAATCTTCGGACTTCCACGGCATATCTGCAGTACACATTTGGATTTTCCCATCCCGGCTATCAATCATACCCGATTTTCTGCGGTGTATTGACGCGATGACGCGAAGCCATATGCTTCAGCATTGAAGGATTGTTCTTGCTGAATTAGGAACAATCCCAGATATTCCGCGGCAGCCGGACCGTCGCCATGCGCGATTACAGCGAACCCGCCGGAATGGCTGCCGTTTTGTACCGAATCGGCCCGGATGCCGCCCCTTGCCGCACGGCAAGCTACCTCCGGCCCGCCCGCACGGTGCATTGTCGAAGGGGGGACCATGACGTTCTGGAAAGCTCTGACCCTGGCATCCGTGGCCGGCGCTCTGTTCCTGTCGGCGACGCATGCCCGGGCGGCCTATCCGGAGAAGCCGATCACGATGATCGTCGCATTCGGCACGGGCGGCGGCACCGATCTGCTGGTCCGTACGCTGGTACCCTTTCTTGAACGGCATCTGGGCAACGGCGCCCGGATCGAGGTGGTGAACAAGCCCGGCGCCGGCGGCGAGATCGGCTTCGCCGCCATCGCCGACGCTGCTCCCGACGGCTACACCATCGGCGCCATCAACTCGCCCAACGTCAACGCCATCCCGATCGAACGCCAGGCCCGCTATTCGCTGGACCGGCTCGACCCGCTCTACAATCTGGTGGACGATCCCGGCGCCTTTGCGGTCCATCAGGACAGCCCGTTCCGCTCGCTGGCCGACGTCGCCGCCTTCGCCAAAGCCAACCCCGACAGCGTGACGGTCGGCACCACCGGCATCGGGTCCGACGACCATCTGGCGATGCTGATGTTCCAGCGCCAGGCCGGCGTGACCTTCACCCATGTGCCCTTCCAGGGCGCCGCCGCCAACGAAGCGGCTTTGGCCAACAAGAAGATCATGCTGAGCGGCGTGAATGTCGGCGAGGCGATGCAGTACAAGAAGAAGGACCGCATCCGCATCCTGGGCGTGATGACCGAGCAGCGGCAGCCGCAGGCGCCGGACATCCCCACCTTCACGGAGCAGGGCTTTCCCACACTGATGTCGTCGCTGCGCGGCATCGCCGCCCCGCGGGGGCTGCCGCCCGAGGTGCGGGCAAGGCTGATCGACGCCCTGGCCGGCACCGCCGACGATCCGGCGTTCCAGGCCAGAATGAAGGAGTTGTATCAGCCTCTCCGCCTGCTGCCTCCCGACCAGTACGCCGCCGAACTGACCAGATCGACCAAGAACCTGCGCGACCTGTGGGCCACCGCCCCCTGGCTGAGGTAGGCGCCGGACAGTTCCACCGCCCGCCCCTGTCCTTGTAGGGCCTTGCTTGAAGTCGCCGGGCAAAAGGCGGAAAGTCGCGGCCACCGCATCCCGCCCACGGTTCCGGAATTTCCCCTTGCGGCTTCTGCTGATCGAAGACAACCGCCGGCTGGCGTCCCTGACCGCCGAGGGGCTGCGCAAGGCCGGATTCGCCGTCGACCTCGTCCACAGCGCGGAGGATGCGTCGGCCGCCCTGGCGGTCGCCGGTTTCGACGCCGTCCTGCTCGACCTCGGCCTGCCCGACGCCGACGGGCTGACCCTGCTGTCGGCGCTGCGGGCGCGGGCCGACACCACCCCGGTGCTGATCCTGACCGCCCGCGATGGGGTGGACGAGCGGGTCAGGGGCCTGAACCTGGGGGCCGACGACTATCTGCTGAAGCCCTTCGCGCTGGAGGAACTGGTGGCCCGCATCCGCGCCCTGCTGCGCCGGCCGGGGGCGGCGCTGGGCATGGTGCTGCAGCAGGGCAACGTCGCCTTCGATTCGGCCGCCCGGCTGGCGACCGTCGCCGGCCGGCCGCTGGACCTCAGCCGGCGCGAGCTTGACGCGCTGGAGCTTCTGCTGCGCCGCGCCGGCCGGGTGGTGTCGAAGGCGGCGCTGGAAAACGGCCTTTACGGCTTCGGCGACGAGGTCGGATCGAACGCGGTCGAGGTGCTGATCCACCGGCTGCGCAAGCGGCTGCAGACCGCCGGTGCGACGGCCGGCGTCCAGACCCTGCGCGGCATCGGCTATATCCTGACCGAAACCCCGGCGGAGGCCGGCGGGGAGAGCGGCGAATGAGCGCCGGCACGACTGAAAGCCGCCCGCCGTCCCTGCTGGCGGCCATCGCCCGCTGGCTGGTGCTGGTCACGCTGCTGGCGGTCGCCACCACGGCGCTGCTGCTCTATGTCGAGTTCAAGGGCACGCACGACCGCATGCGCCAGCGGACCCTGTCCGGCGTCGTCCGTGTGATCGACAAGGCGATCCGCGGGCCCGACGACAGGCTGAACACCGACCTGCCCGAGTCGGTCCGCGCCATGCTGCGGGTGAATGCCGCCTCCTTCGCCGTGGTCGACGGGGATGGCCGGCTGCTGCTCGGCTCCGACGGGGTGGACGGCCCGCTCGACCCCAGCGCGACGGACCGGCCGCGCAGCGTCTTCCGCGTGCCGGCGCAGGACGGTGAACCGCCGCTCTACGGCCTCAGCCACCGCATCACCGTCGGCGGCCAGCCCTATTGGATCCAGGTCGCCTCCGGCGAGGAGGAACTGCACATCGAATGGCTGCTGGAGGAGTTCATCGAGCATTTCGGCTGGATCTGGCTGCCCTTCGCCCTGGTGCTGATCCTGGTCAACCTCGTCATCATCCATCGCGGCCTGCGCCCCCTGCGCCGCGCGTCGGCCCGCGCCGCCGCCATCGGGCCGGACAGCGTGTCGGAACGGCTGCCGGAACAGGGCATGCCGCGCGAGGTCCTGCCCCTGGTCCGCGCGGTCAACCAGGCGCTGGACCGGCTGGAGGCCGGCTACGAGGCGCAACGCGGCTTCATCGCCGACGCCGCGCACGAGCTGCGCACGCCGCTGGCGGTGCTGGACGCCCATCTGGCGCTGATCGGCACCCCCGGCGCCCCGATCCGCGAGGATGTCGCCGGCATGGCCCGGCTGGTGGACCAGCTGCTCGATCTGGCCCGGCTGGACGCCCTGCGCATCGCCCCCGACGCAACGGTCGATCTGGCCCGGCTTGCGGTGGAGGTCTCGGCCCACCTCGCCCCACTGGCGCTTGGGCAGGGGCGCCTGATCGAGGTGGTCGGCGACGACCGGCCGCTGCCGGTGCGCGGCGCCCATGACCCGCTGTTCCGCGCCCTGCGCAATCTGGTGGAAAACGCCGTCTGCCATGCCCCCGCCGGCAGCACGGTCAGCGTCGAGCTGGCGGTTTCGGCCGCCGGCGAGCCGGTGCTGCGGGTGATCGACCGCGGCCCCGGCATTCCGCCGGACCTGCGCGCCCATGTGTTCGAACGCTTCTGGCAGGGCGGCCGGGACCGCGCCGACGGCTCCAAAGGTGCCGGGTTGGGCCTGTCCATCGTCGCCCGCACGATGGCGGCGCATGGCGGCAGCGTCTCGGTCGAAGACACCCCCGGCGGCGGCGCCAGCTTCACCCTGCACTTTCCGCCTATGCAGCGGCGAACCGACGCAGGACGCCCGATCCCAGCTGTCTCCGGCGCCCCGTAAGCCACATGTAAGCTTGGCAGGATAGACCGGTGGGGACTGTCCCTCCCCAGCCGCGCCGGCATGACCGGCCCCGGCCCCTCACCGCTCTTGCTCCACCGCTCTTGCCAGGATAACCGCCAATGCTGTCCGCCACGTCCTCCGCCACCCTGCCGTCGATGCCGTCGCCGCTGCAGAGCCGTCCCGCTTCCACGCCGGCCCCCACCGGGATCGACAGCGACGGCGACCGGGACAACGACACGACCGAGAGCGCCGCCGCCAAGGCCGCCGAGTCGCGCGGGTCCGCTCCCAGCCTGCCCGCCGACCCCAACCGCGGCCGCACCCTGAACATCACCGCCTGAATGGAGGCGCGATCAACGCCGCCCTTCCACAGGAGTCCGTCCGATGCCCAACACCTACAGCGCAACCCAGAAAACCCTGCACTGGCTGATCGCCCTTCTGATCGTTGGCGTCTATCTGCTGACCTTCGGCGAGGACTTCTATGAACGCGGGGATCCGATGCGCGCCACGATCTGGTGGCTGCACATTTCCTTCGGCCTGTTGTTGTTGGGGCTGGTGCTGGCCCGGATCGGGCTGCGCTTCACCCGCGGCACGCCCGCCCTGCCGCCGGAGATGACGCCGGTCGAACGCGGCGCCTCCCAGGCCGTCCATCTCGGGCTCTACCTCCTGATGCTGGGCATTCCGCTGGTCGGGGTGGTGCTGACCTGGCTGCGCGGCGACACGCTGTCCTTCTTCGGCCTGTTCACCATCCCCTCCCCCGTCGAGGCCGACCGCACGCTGGGCCGCTCGGTGAAGGATATCCACGAGCTTGGCGCCAACCTGATCCTGGCGCTCGCCGCGGTTCATGCGGCGGCGGCCCTGTGGCACCACTTCGTCCGCCGCGACAACGTCCTGACCCGCATGTTGCCCGGCCGGGGTAGCGAACAGCACGGCCTCGCCGACTGAACCAGGGGCGCCCCACGGCTTTCCCCATCCGCGCGAGCGCGACCCCTGTGCGCTCGCGCGTTCAGACGCTATAGTCGTCTCCATACAGATGCATGGCGATGACCGATGGCAGGACACAGGACGGCAGGACAGGCTTCGGGGGGACGCGGCCGGAAGGCGCGCGGAACGGCGGGCAAGGACGGCGGCGCGCAGATGGACGATGCCGGCCTGACCGCCGGCCTCCTGCCTCTCCCGGACCTGCCGTCGTCCCGGATCGATCCCTCCACCGTTGCCACCGGCTCCGTGCCCGCCGACCCGGACGGCGGGACGGAGGACGGGGCGGAGGACGGCGATCCCCATTACCTCGACCACCGCAACCGGCTGCGCCGCCGCTTCCTCGACCGCGGCGCCGACGCGCTGGAGGATTACGAGCTGCTGGAGATGGTGCTGTTCGCCGCCAGCCCGCGGCGCGACGTGAAGCCGCTGGCAAAGCTGCTGATCCGCACCTTCGGCGACCTGTGGGGGGTGGTCAACGCCCCGCCCGAGCGGCTGCGCGGCCTGAAGGCGGAGGGCGTGACGCTCGGCACCGACAACGCCGTCGCCACCGTGCGCATCGTCGGGGCGGCGGCCCTGCGCGCCCTGCAGCAGCGGGTGATCGACCGGCCGGTTCTCGCCTCCTGGCAGGCGCTGATCGATTATTGCGCCGCCGCCATGGCGCATGAGCCGACGGAGCAGTTCCGCCTGCTGTTCCTCGACCGCAAGAACAAGCTGATCGCCGACGAGGTGCAGCAGCGCGGCACCATCGATCACACCCCAGTCTACCCGCGCGAGGTGGTGAAGCGGGCGCTGGAGTTGTCGGCCGCCGCCGTGATCCTCGTCCACAACCACCCCTCCGGCGACCCCACCCCCAGCCGCGCCGATGTCGAGATGACCAAGGAGATCGTCCGCGCCGGCAATGCCGTCGGTCTCGTCGTCCACGACCATCTGGTGATCGGCAAGGGCGGCCGCCACACCAGCTTCAAGGCGCAACGCCTGCTGTGAAAGCCCGGCTCTCCCGCTTCCCCCTTCTCCCGCTTCTCATGCAGCCGCGCCATGCGCCGCCACTTTGCATTTGCGAATCGGTCGCCATTTTGTTGACCTGACGGTGCCCCGCCGAAGGAATCGACCGACCGCATGTCCTCCTCGCCCTTATCCATGAAGCGCCGCAGCCTGTTGATCGGGTGCGGAGCGCTGGTTCTGATGTCCGACCGCGCTCTGGCCGCCCCCGCCGCGCCGCGCCGTCTCAGCCTGAAGAACCAGAACACCGGCGAATCCTTCGACGGGCCCTATCGCGACGCCTCCGGCCCGCTGCCCGACGCGATGGCCGATCTCGCCAAGTTCCTGCGCGACCACCGCGCCAACAAGGAAGGGCCGGTCGACGTCGGCACGCTCGACTTCCTGGCCGACATCCTGGAGGCGGTGGGCCAGTCCAAGGCGACCATCCTGTCGGCCTTTCGCACGCCGGAAACCAACGCCATGCTCGCCGCCCGCAGCCTGGGTGTGGCGGAACACAGCCAGCATCTGCTGGGCCGCGCCCTGGATGTCACCTTGCCGTCGCGCCTGCCCGACGCGCACCGCAGCGCGCTGGACCTCAAGCGCGGCGGCGTCGGCTGGTATCCACGCTCGCATTTCCTGCACATCGACACCGGCCCGCTGCGCAGTTGGGAAATGTTCGGCCAGAATCTGGACGGGCTGTTCGCCCCCGGCGCCCGCAGCCCCCGCCTGCGCAGCGTGTCCCAGCGCATGCAGCTCCACCGCGCGCTTGCCCGCCGCCAGATGCTCGGGCGGCGGTGAGCGGGGACCTGCATTGACCTGATGGGGGTGGATCTTTCCGGCATCCCCAGGTAGGACTGCCGCCATGACCGACCGCATCGCCCTCACTGCCCCGATGTATTATCCGCCGCTCGCATAGCGCGGCGTCGATCGGTCATACCCGAAACCATGCCGTCGCAAGTCCGGCGGCCATGGTTCTCTCACGCGACAGAGACAGTCTCCGGACGGCCCGGCCAACCGTAGAGACGTCACGATGCCGACCAACTCCAATGCCGCCGACTTCCTGCGCATCCTGCGCGAGCGCGGCTTTCTCCACCAATGCAGCGACCCGGCCGACGATTTGTCGGGCCTCGCCGCCGCGGCACCGGGCGGGGTGCTGGCCGCCTATGTCGGCTTCGACGCCACGGCGGCCAGCCTGCATGTCGGGCATCTGCTGTCGATCATGGCGCTGCGTTGGCTTCAGCGCACCGGCAACCGCCCGATCGTCCTGATCGGCGGCGGCACCACCAGGATCGGCGATCCCAGCTTCCGCGATACCACGCGGCCGATGCTGGACGACGCCCAGATCGCCGAGAATGCCGCCGGTCTGCGCAGTGTCTTCGGCCAGTACCTGACCTTCGGGGACAACCCCACTGATGCCGTCATGGTCGACAATGCCGATTGGCTGGACGGGCTCGACTACGTGCCCTTCCTGCGCGACATCGGCCGCCATTTCACCATCAACCGCATGCTGAGCTTCGAGTCGGTGCGCCAGCGGATGGAGCGCGAACAGCCGCTGACCTTCCTGGAGTTCAACTACATGATCCTCCAGGCCTATGATTTCCTGGAGCTGTCGCGGCGCCACGGCTGCCTGCTGCAGATGGGCGGATCGGACCAGTGGGGCAACATCGTCAACGGCATCGAGCTGGCCCGCCGGGTCGAGCGGCGCGAGCTGTTCGGCCTGACCACGCCTCTGCTGACCACCGCGTCGGGCACCAAGATGGGCAAGACCGCCGGAGGTGCGGTGTGGCTGAACGCCGACGCGCTGAGGCCCTTCGACTTCTGGCAGTTCTGGCGCAACACCGAGGATGCCGACGTCGGCCGCTTCCTGCGTCTGTTCACCGAATTGCCGCTGGACGAGATCGCCCGGCTGGAGCGGCTGGAAGGCGCCGAGATCAACGAGGCGAAGATCATCCTAGCGACGGAGGCCACCCGCCTGTGCCATGGCGCGGCCGAGGCAGACCGGGCAGCCTCGGCCGCCGGCAGCCCCTTCGCCGCCGATGGCGACGGCCTGCCGGAGGTCACTCTGCGGCTTGCGGAGGGGACCGACGGCGTGCCGCTGGTCGATGCGCTGGTGGCGGCTGGCCTGTCGGCCTCCAAGGGAGCGGCGCGCCGTCTGATCCGCGAAGGCGGCGCCCGTCTGGACGGCCGGCCGGTGACGGACGAGGCGGCGACGCTCACCGCACCGGCCGTCCTGTCGGCCGGCCGCAAGCGCCATATCCGCCTGATCGTCACCGCCTGATGGGAAACGGTGGCGTCAGCCCTCCAGCTGGCGCCACATCTCCATGTCTCGCTCGGCGGTCCAGATGCGGGGATCGACGTGGCCGGTCGCCTCGTCATAAGCGCGGGTGACGTTGAAGGGCATGCAGTGGTCGAAGATCACCCACTGGCTGAACTTCGGCTTCAGCACGGCATAGGTGTCCTTGTAGATGGTCCGCAGGTCCTTGCCCTGAGCCACGCCCTGCTTCACCAGTTCGAACAACTCGCTGGTGAAGGCGCGGGTGCCGCGCAGCCCTTCCTGCACCTGCTCCGCCGTGGTCAGGGCGGCGCCGCGGCCGGGCACCAGCTTTTCCGGCTTCAGCGCGGCGATGGCGTCGAGCGTCGCCGGCCAGTTGGTGAAATAGGCGTCGCCGCAATAGGGGGTGGCGCCATATTCGACGAGGTCGCCGGAGAACAGGATCTTCTGCTGCGGCAGCCACACCACCGTGTCACCCTTGCTGTGGCCACGGCCGAGTTGCAGCAACTGCACCTCCAGTGATCCAAGCCACATCGTCATGTGGCCGCGGAAGGTGATGGTCGGCCAAGTCAGGCCGGGCACCGATTCGACGGCGCGGAACAGGCGGGGGAAGCGGCCGATCTCGCTCGCCATGTCGGCCTCGCCGCGCTCGACGATCAGGTCGCGGGTGTCCTCGCTGGCGATGATCTGTTCCGGCGCATAGCCCGACGCGCCGAGAACGCGCACCGCATGGTAATGCGACAGAACCACATGGCGGATCGGCTTGTCGGTGACCTCGCGGATGCGGCGGATAACGTCCTGAGCCATCACCGGAGTCGCCTGGGTGTCGATCACCATCACCGCATCGTCACCGATGACGATACCGGTGTTGGGATCGCCCTCCGCCGTGTAGGCATAGGCGTTGTCCGACAGCTTGTCGAAGCTGACGGTCTTCTCGTCCAGGTCGGCGTGCGAGGCGAAGTTCTTGGACATCCGGTTTCTCCACAGGCGCGGCCGACGCCCCCAACCCTCAAGGTGGCGCGACCATCATTGATCGGTTGGGCCAACCATATCGTTGCATCTGAAACCATGCAATGCGTTTGCGGGGCTGGAATGGCACCTGTACCGCTGGAGACCATGAACAGCAAAAAGCCCGCGCTCCTTGCGGAGGCGGGCATTTTGTTGATTTGGTTGCGGGGGCGCGAAGCCACCGAGAGTTGACTCTGCCGCCAGTGGCGGTGTGACCCCTACGATATCGATGCAATAAAGTTCGCAGAAATGCTGAAGACTAATGCGGTTGATAAGCAAGCAGGAGACTGAATGGGGCGTGAGCTTACACGACCTGCATGCAAGTGGAACCGATACGCCGATTCCGCTTCTGGAATCGCGGAGAACACCGGGCAGCTATGCTTGACTATGTATGCGCTTTGCTGCTTCCGCGGGACGGCCATGAATACGGCCAGGTAACCTCCGGAGACAGCACGGTGGTATCCGCCGCCTCTCAATTCCTATCCATGCGAAACAGCGGCACCACCCCGACGACAGCGCGGTCGGAGCCGCCCTCAAGCACGTCCGACACATGCGAGCTTCGTCACCGGGCATCTACGGCAGGGCAACCGCCTCCAGAATGTCGAACAACGTCCGGCTGTCGGTTTTGATCCACAAGCTGGTGCGCTCTCCACCTTGAAGGAGGCGTCTGTTGCGGTGAAGAGGCGAGGTCTGTTGACGTCCATCAAGGACAATGGGAGGGCGATCCCCCTTGATACGCAGCTACAGGTACGGCCTATTCATCGGAGAGTTTCAAGTTGCGCGATGCTCGTTATAGAGGTTAAGCACGCGCATATCTAACAGGATGGTGGTCCAACGTGTCGGACACGGCTGTCAAGGATGAGTCCCTAAGTCTTGATGAGGCCTTGAACAGCCTTACCGGAAAGCACGATACGTTCAACGCGCGGGTGCGCAAGGTGTCCCGCCTCTCCGTCGATGGCTTCCCGCGGGTGCAGGCCAGCTTCTACTATCTCGCCTTCCAGGATGGCCTCCCGACGATCGACCAGTTCGTTCTATACCTGAAGCATCGCATGGTGACGTTCTGTATCCCGCGGCGGGAGCGCATGCACGTGCGTGCGCAGATCCTCGCCGATTCCGATGAAGCCGAGCGCTTGGTGTTGGAGCAGTTCGAGAAGGCGCGCGATCTGTTCATCAGGGCCAAGGAGCAGCAGAAGAAGGCCGGCGAGCCCGGCGAGTTGATCCTGTTCGTGCTCCTGGAGTGGGCCCTACGGGCGCCCCAGCTAATCTCCAAGATGTACCTCAAGACGTCCGCGGAGATGCCGGTGCATGGCACGGATGGTATCCATGTCGGGCTCCACGACGACGGCGAGACGCTGCTGCTGTACTGGGGCGAGTCCAAGCTCTATGGCGACCTGCCGGACGCGCTGGACGCCGTCTTCAAGTCGGTGCGGGACTTCCAGGAGGATGCTGGCAAGCAGAAGCGGGAGATCGACATCGTCCGCGATCACATGGATCTCGGCGACGATCAACAGGCGCTGCGCGACGCCCTGCTCGAGTACCTCGATCCCTATTCGAACAAGGCCAACAAGCGGAGGCATGTGTTCGCCTGCTTCGTTGGATTCGACTACAGCCGGTACGAACAGCTGCGGAAGCTCCATCCGGACCAGGTGGAGGAGGAATTCCGGAAGCTCTTCGATCAGCGCGCAGTCGAAGCCATCGAGCTGCTGCGGCGGAGACTCGTCGCCGATGGGATGGAGGTGGTGAACTTCGAGTTCTTCCTGATCCCCTTCCCGTCCGTGAAGGCGTTCCGCACCGCGTTCTTCAAGCACACGGGGATCGGCAATGCTGAATGAGCTGGCTGGCCGGATCTGGGCGAACCCCAGGTTCCAGCAGGAGCTCCTGACCCTGGTCGCGGCCCGCGTCCGGCGCTCCACCCTGGGTGACGCCACCCCGGATGGCGCGGAGGCGCTCGACGAGGGTACGCTCGCCCGCCTCCTGCAGTCCGCCGCCGTGCTCGCGCAGTCCGCGGCGCCGCCCCACAAGGAGGCCGCCTATCGGATCGCGACGGCGATGTACACGCTGTACGCCGAGGCGTACGATCGCCTTCCCCAGCTGCTGTACGTGGTTCTGTCGCGGCTGGGGAACTTCCCGGCAATCGAATTCAGCCGTGGATCGGTGCACGCCCCCGAAGGGCTGCCGCTCCCGGTGGCGATCGAGGCCGGCCACCGGTTGATCGGCAACACCGTGACGGTGCGGCACACGCCCCTCGGCTCATCCGAGATCGTGCTCACGGACTTCCAGCGGAATGTCTGGAGCGCGCTCGACGAGGGCGCATCGCTCGGCGCCTCGGCGCCGACGTCGGCCGGCAAGAGCTTCCTGCTCCAGGCCTTCATCCGACGGCTGTGGGCTGCTCCGCCACGGCCGCGGGTGGTCTACATCGTCCCGACCCGCGCGTTGATC
Source organism: Azospirillum sp. TSO5 (assembly GCF_003116065.1). Lineage (NCBI taxonomy): Bacteria > Pseudomonadati > Pseudomonadota > Alphaproteobacteria > Rhodospirillales > Azospirillaceae > Azospirillum > Azospirillum sp. TSO5. Next base: position 90,760 of record NZ_LGQY01000010.1, read on the forward strand.
AACCAGGTGTCCGGAGAGCTCGTCGCCGCGCTGCGCAGCGACGGCACCGACGAGGTCGGCGTCGTCACCGTGCCGCTGGCAGCCGACCAGCCGGTCCCGGCCGATGCCCTATTCGTGATGACGCAGGAGCGGCTGCAGCTGATCCTCACGAACCATCCTGATGCCGCCTTCGATCTGGTGATCGTTGATGAGGCGCAGGCCATCGGCGACGGCGGGCGCGGCGTGATCCTCACCGCCGTCCTGGAGGAGCTCACGCGGCGGAACGCGGCGGTCCAGATGTTCTTCGCCAGCCCCAACGTCTCCAACCCGCAGATCTTCGGCCGCCTGTTCGGCCTGAAGAACTACCGCCACCACAAGAGCCGCGACATCGCGGTGGCGCAGAACCTGATCCACCTGGACACGGCCGGCGCGGACCCCCGCCGCGTCCGGGTCTCGCTCAGCATGGGTGGAGCGAAGCAGCCGCTCGGCGAGCTGACCACCGACGACGACCTGACCGGGGTCAAGCAGGCGACGGTCCATCTCGCCAACCTCTTCGGCCAAAGCGGCCAGAGCCTCGTCTACGCCAAGGGACCGGCGGACTGCCAGAGCTTGGCGACCGGTCTCATGCAGCTTGAGACCGCGCGGGCCGAGGCCGCGGGCTCGCCGGAACCTAGCGCGGAGCGCCGGCAGCTGTCGGCCTTCGTCAAGGAGAGCGTGCATCCCAAGTACGCCCTGGCCGAGACCGTCCTGAGCGGAGTCGGCTTCCATTACGGCGCCATGCCGCCCCTGCTGCGGCGGTCGATCGAGGACGCATTCCGCGGCGGCGAGCTGAAGTTCCTGGTCAGCACCAGTACGCTACTGCACGGGCTCAATCTCCCCGCCCGCAGCTTGTTCCTCAACCGGCCGCGCCGCGGCAACGAGACCCCTCTCGGACCCGTAGACTTCTGGAACCTGGCGGGCCGCGCCGGAAGGCTGGGCAAGGAGTTCGAAGGTGACGTCTACCTCATCGACTACGACCAGTGGCCCAGCCAGCCCCTGGCCGGAGAGCGCGAGGTGGCGATCCGCCCGACGCTGGAAGAGCACGTGCACGAGAGGGCGGACGAGCTGATCACCTACATCGGAGATCCCGATAGGAAGCCGGACCGCTCGGGCACCGACGAGTTCGAGAACACCTTCACGAAGCTCTACGGCGATCATCGCGCCGGACACCTCGGCGAGACGCTGGACCGCCTGGAGGTGCCGCCCCAGTCCGAGGTGCGCGTCGACCTCTCCAAGGCGCTGCGGGAGGCGGAGCGGCTCGTCCGACTGGAGGACGACGTGGTCCGGGCAAGTCCCACGGTTTCAGTGTACCGGCAGCAGCGGCTGTACGACTACATGCTGGCGAAAATCGCCAAGAAGGGCCCCGAGTACCTAATGCCTGTACACCCGCTCAGCCCGGGTGCGTACGAGAGCTTGGTGGCCATCTTTAAGCGATGCCACACCCACATTTTCCAATGGCCCACTGGCGACAAGCGCCATCTCCGGGCCGCAGTCTTCGCCCACCCCTGGATGCGCGGCGATCCCCTGCCGCAGATCATCGACGCCCACTTCGACTATGAATTGAAGCGGAACGAGGGGTACACCATCGCCAAGGCGATCCTCACCACGCTCAAGACGATCGAGGAGGAGGTCCGCTTCACCTACGTCCGACTGACCGGCTGCTACAACACACTGCTCAAGCGGGCGCTGATCGCAAAGAGCTATACCGAACTCGCGGAACGAATTGTGCCGATCCCGATGTTCATGGAGGTCGGCGCGTGCTCTCAGACGATGATGTCGTTCATCGGCATGGGACTCTCGCGTATCTCCGCGCGCACGCTCGCCAGAGAGGCAGCCCGCCAGAACATGGGGCCCGTCGAGGCCAAGGCTTGGGTGCAGACACAGGATCTGGATGTTTTGGGCATGTCGCCGATCATTATCAAAGAGATCAAGCGCGCCCTTCAAGCGGCCTGAAGTGATGCATCACTGGTGGCGCTCTCTGAAATTGCTCGCCTTGGTCACGCTGCTGAAGGGCGACTTCGGCCGCTCGGAAGCGAAGGTCAATTTTACCTAATTCCTGTCGAAGATGTCTGCCACCAACCTGCTGCCAGCGATTCTCTTCTTCCCGCTAGGGCCGCGCGACTATCCTGTCGTGAGCAGCCAAGCTGCTGGGAAACCGCTTTCAGAACTTCAAGAGCGCCCGTTAGCAGATTCCGCCACAGTTCAGACCAAGTTACAGCCTTGAAATTTGGGTTTTCGGCTAATTCCTTCTAAAGTGGTAGACACGGAAATGTTGTTCTATAATAGTAGAGGACGCTCAGGAGTCGGCACTATGAGTAAGGATGAGATCAATGGCGACGCTGATCGACGTCGAGAAGACGCTTTCGGCGTCGACGGGACGGCGTGGCCACTCCGGGCCTGACGTTATAAGATCCGCGCTACGGCAGGCGTTAGAAGGGCGTCCTGAGGGCTTTACTCTTCACCGCATCCTACGCTTCCTGCGCGCTGCTCGTCTCGACGTCACGGCGGCGGCGGTCGCCGAGGAACTCGTTGGATTGCAGCGGGACGGTCTCGCCCGCATCGCTCCCGATCGACGTTGGACGTGGCGCGGCGCCATTGCCGGAGAACTGGGCCCGAAGCGCGCCGGTGACGCTCCGCATGACACAGCCTGGTCCGATGACCAGCGCCTGATCGCCGTCCGCGGCGCTGTCGCGTTCTCCAGCGGGCGGCGCCCAGTCGCGCCGGAACCCCACGCCTCGGACTCCATCGAGCATGGCCTGAGCATCCTGCGCCGGCTCTTGCCGTTCTACCGCGAGTGCCTGGTCCGCAACGAATCGCGTGATACCAACGGGAACACCGAGAGCTACGGCAAGCAGTTCCTGTTCTGCCGCCCCCAGGGGCGGTGGTGGCCCGAGCTCGGCAGCGAAGGACGTCTGCGGATCGAGCGGGTCCACCTGCCCGAAGAGTTCCTCGCGGGGCTGGCGCGGCGCAAGGCGGAACCGCTGGTGCTTGCCTATCCCGTGCATTACGTCCGGCCGCGCGGCGACGACGCGCCGTCTTTCGTGCTTCCGGTGACCGCGATGGCCTGCGGCTGGTCGCTCACGGCGGACGCGCTCGAGATCGTCATCCCCGACGAGCCCCCGCGCTTCGCCTCCGATTGGCTGAAGGACCAGCGCTTCCGAGGCCGCGACACCAGCGATCTCGCCCGCTGGGCGGCGTCCGAGGAGACGGAGGACGGCACGGACGCGCCCTTCCAGGACTGGAGGTCGGTGGCGGAGCGCGCGCAGATCTTCGCCGCCCCGGACGTGCGGGCGCCCATCGGGCCGGCGCATCTCGCCGATGCCCTCGATCTCTCCGACCGCGCTGGCATGTACAACCTGCTGGGCATCTTCCTGCCCTCGGAGCTGCGCTTCGCCCGCGGCGCGGCGCGCGAGATCGGCGAGATCGCCGCATGGTCCGAGCACGACCTGTCCTCCACCGCGCTGGCCGCCGTGTTCCCGGAGGCATCGGAAGAGCGCCAAGCCGACGACGACGCTCCGCGGACGCCGCCGGCGGCGGAACCGATCGAGCTCGGCCAGGACCAGCTCGCGGCTTTGCGGGACGCCCTGCGCGGCCCGTTGACCGTCGTCACCGGGCCGCCTGGAACCGGCAAGTCCCAGGTGGTCGCAGCGATCATGGCCTGCGCCGCGCTCGAGGGGCGCAGCGTCCTCCTGGCAAGCCGGAACCACAAGGCCCTGGACGCGGTGGAGGAGCGCATCCGCGCCCTCGTCGACGACAAACCCCTCCTGGCCCGCGCCAACAGCGACGACGACACGGCCGGCTTCAGCTTCGAGCGCGCCATCGAATCCATCATGGCGCGGCCCGCCGCCTCGGGACGCCGGGAACGCCTCGCCGACGCGGTCGATCAGCTCCGCCGCCTCGACGACCTTCGCGTCGCGGCGTGCCGCCGGCTCGACGACGAGGCCGCGGTCGCCGACGCTCTCGGGCGGATCGTCGAGGAGATCGAGACCCTCGAGGCCGAGCTCGGCGCCGAGGCGGCGGGATGGATGCTTAACGCCCCGGAGCTCCCGGACCTTTCCCGCACGCCGTGGTGGGCGGGCCTCCTGCCGAGGCGCCTCGTGCGCCACCTTCTCATGCGCGCCGTCGCCCGCTTGAGCCCCCCGGAGACGGCGTCCCTCGACGAGGAGCATCTCGAGACCTGGCGCGACGCCTTCGGGAAGGGCGCCCGGCTGCGGGCCGCGCTGGCCGAACGCGATCGCATCGAAGCGGAGCTGCGCGCGTTCGATGCGACGGAACGGCCGGACTTGGCCGAGTACGGCGCCAACATCCGGAGCCGTTCGTCGGCGGCGCTGCGGACACTGGTGGACGCCATGGTGGAGTGCGATCCGTCCGACCGCGCCGAACTGACGGATCTGCGCGGCGAGGTCGGTCTCAACCAACGCGGCGGCGCCGCCGGCGCCGAGCAGTACCGCGATCTCTGGATGCGCGCCAGGGAGCTCATCTTCCGGCACTTCCCGCTCTGGGCCGTGTCCAACCTCGGCGTCTCTAGCAAGATCCCGCTTATCCCCGGGCTCTTCGACATCCTCATCATCGATGAGGCGTCGCAGTGCGACATCGCCTCGGCCATCCCGCTGCTCGCACGGGCCCGGTCGGTGGTGGTCGTCGGCGACCCCGCCCAGCTCAAGCACATCACCAAGGTCGACCATGCCTGGGAGGTCGATGCGCTGCGCGCCGCCGGCCTGTACGCTCCGGGGATCGGCCGCTACAGCTTCGTCGCCAACAGCCTGTTCCATCTGGTTGCCGCGGCGGGCGGACGGCAGCATCTGCTGCGCGACCACTACCGCTGCCACTCGGACATCGCCGACTACATCAGCGACACGTTCTACGGCCAGAGGCTGCGCGCGCTGACCGCGCCGACGGCGATCCGCCCGCCGCCCGGAACGCCGCCGGGTTTCCATTGGACGTCCGTCGTCGGACCGATCAACGCCGCGGCGAGCGGCTGCTGGTCGCGAGCCGAGGCCGACGCCGTTTGCGCGCACCTGCGCACCCTGCTGCTCGAGCAGGGCTACCGCGGCTCCGTCGGCGTCGTCACCCCGTTCGTCGCGCAGGCGGAGCGCCTGCGCGACCGTATCGAGGCCGAGATCCCGGCCGACATCCGCGAAGCCGCCCATCTCACCGTCGCCACCGCGCACAAGTTCCAGGGCGATGCGCGCGACCTTATGGTGTTCAGCCTCTGCCTCGGCCCGGACATGCCGCGCGGCTCCCAGGGCTTCGTCGCCACCACGCCGAACCTGGTGAACGTCGCCGTCAGCCGGGCTCGCGCCGTCTGCCACGTCTTCGGCAACCTCGACTTCGCGGCGACATGCGGCATCGGGCATGTCCAAGCTCTTGTCGCTCGGCGCAACCGGCGCGCGGCCGACCGCATCGGCACCTTCGATTCGCCCTGGGAGAAGCGCTTCCACGACGCGCTGCTCGAACGCGGCATCGCGACGGTGCCGCAGTTCCCGGTCGCCGGTCGCCGCCTCGATCTGGGGATCATCGATGGCGGCCGTATGATCGACGTCGAAGTTGACGGCGATCGCTGGCATCGGGACATCGACGGCAACCGCAAGCAGTCCGACTACTTCCGCGACCTGCAGCTCCGGTCGCTGGGTTGGAAGGTGCTCCGTTTCTGGGTCTATGAACTTCGCGAGGACATGGAGGGATGCGTTGAACGGGTCGCACGAGAACTCTGACGGCGTACGGGAGCCGGTCCGCGGCGAAGCCGACCGGGCCCTTGCCGGGCACTCCCGCCTCTTCAAGGCGGTGTGCGGCCTCGGCCTGCTCGGCACGCTCGGCCTCGCCGGCGCCGGCGCCGCCATCGTGACCGACGGCGCCGCCCGCCGGGCCTGGGTCGAACAGCGCGCCCAGCTCACCGCCCTCAACGAGGATCTCGTCCGCAATCGCTCCTCGCTCGAGCGGGACGTCGCGCGTCTGCGCCAGGAGAAGGCCGAGGCGGATGCCGCAGCCGCGAGGGCCGGCGCCGAGGCCAGACAGCTCGAGGGGCAGCTTGCCGAGGCCGCACAGCGCCTGAAGACCGCGCGGGAGCAGGAGACGACTGCCCGCGCCGCGGCAACCGCTTCGGAGGCCGAGTCCAAGCAGCTCGTCCAGCAGATCGAGACGGCCCGCCGGCAGGCGCAGAGCCTCGAGCGCGATCTCGACGGACTGCGGCGGAGCACCGTCGCCGCGGAGAAGGACGCACGCGACGCCGAGGCTCGGCGGAAGGCCGCCCAGGAGGCGGAGCAGCAGGCGACGGCCAAGCAGAAGGAGGCCGCCGCCATCCTGCAGGATCTGCAGCGCAAACGAGCCGATCTCGAGGAGGCTGTCGAACGGGGCTCGAAGGAGCATGCCGACGTCATCGCCAAGCTCACCGCCGCGCGCAC
>NZ_LGQY01000014.1:0-16018 GCF_003116065.1 Azospirillum sp. TSO5
GTGCCGGCTGCGGCAGCAGATCAACGTCATCAAGGACGCGCTGGACCGCGCGCTGGAGCCCATCCCCACCCTCAAGCCGCCAGTTGCTGGAGAGCCCACATGACCACCGCCGTGAAGCTGCCCAAGGACATGCTCTGGCGCGGGATCGAGTCCGCCGGCGGGTATCTGGAAACGATCGGTCGCACCAATCTGTACGATCTGAGCGAGGAGGAGTTCGACACCTTCCTGTGCCGGGCGGTGGCCGGCATATACCCCACCACGCCGTTCGATGCGGATTGGTCCGTGCGCGGGATCCACGAGGCGCGCAGCGCGGCCGGCACCTACATCGAGGGGACCGGCAAGGTCGACCTGATCCAGTTCCACCCGCTGCAGTTCGAGCGGCTGGTGGAGATCATCGTGACCACCTGGATCGAGCACTCCATCCCTTTCTAGCCCGCCTGGACGCCCAGGAGGAGCGCGCCGCCATCATGGAGTTCGACGCCGGAATGTACCGGCGGGTGGCGGAGCGCAAGGCGGCCCAGGACGTGGTGATATAGGCGACCGTCAGGTCGCCTTTTTTGTTGCCAATCGCGCACCAGGCCGATCACTGTTCAGCAGCTCCACGCCGGCCTCGACGAACACCCGCGTCACGGCGTCCGCCTTGTGCGTCAGCGCGCTGATCGGACCGTCGGTCTCCTCCCACTTCTTGATGGTCTCCGGCGAGATCGGCGCAAACTCAGCGGCGCGGTCGGCGAGTTCACGCCGTGTCCATCGCAATAGAGCGCGCGCTGCCCTGACCTGTTCCCCATACAGCGCCACGTATCACCTCCGGTAACAATCATCCTCCGGTACTCATATCGGTAATTCATACACCAAAAGCTTGCCTCAGTAACCCGAAAGATGCTACTCATACAGGTATCGGAACACCTGTTTAGGTGTCCGACCACCCATGAATGGATTGGTCATGAACGAGAAAGGACCGGCCGCGGTGTTACGCGGCCTGATCGAGAATGAGCGCCGTCACGAGGAACTGGTCGCAAGCGGCCAGCCCTACGCGGCGGTCGAGGAGGATCGCAACGACAAGCGTGCGGATCTGGAGGCGAAGCTGTTCGCGCTGCCCACCAGAACTCCCGCCGACGTGTCGATCAAGCTCCAGGCCCTGTGGCCGGACGTGGCGGTGAACCGGTCCTACGACCAGCCGCCCAGCGAGCAGCACGATCTCGCCGTCCAGCGGATGTGGGGCCTGATCCAGTCCGCCAAGTCGATCGCCGAGGAGTTCAGCGACGGCCTGGCTGCGTTCAACGAGCTGGCTCTGCCCAACGTGCCGACCGCCATCGTGGAGGCCGGCGCGCGGGCGGCCGGCATCACCCCGGAGCGGTTCCGCGCCGGGTGCGAGGCGGCAGCCGCCGCCCTGAAACGAAAGGAAGCGTAATGACTATTTTGACCCTACCGGCGATCAGCGGCGTGGCCCAACCGAGAATCGTGCGGGCCAGCCTGGAGCGCCGGCCGCTCGGCGAGGCAGCCGAGTGGATGCGGGACGTGGCGGCAGAGTGCTGTCGCCACCCCACCCTGAGCCGCGGCGTGGTGGAATATCTGCAGCACCGAGGCCTCGTGAACCAGTGCGTTCTGCTGGCCGCCGAGCCGAGCGGCCCGCTCTGCTTCCAGTTCATTGGCGTGCCCACCATGACCGTGATGGGCCGCGCCTGGGCGAGACAGCAGATTGGCCGCGCCGTGGCGGACGCCGACGACACCGAGTTCGGCGACGCGATGTTCGCCAGCTACGAAGAAGCCGTCGAGAGCGGCCAACCGGTGTTCAACCGGATCGCTCTCGACGGCTTGGCGTCCCCGCTCATCTACACGCACACCCTGGTTGGGTGGCGCGACGACACGGGGCGGCGGGCGGTTCTGTCCTGCGTTCAGCTTTGACGGGCAGCGTCGATCACGGCCTGCATGTCCAGAAAGAACGCAGACCGGCTGATCCGCATGAAATGCAACGGCGGGTACTCAAACCCGCACGGAGGATTCTGGTAGAGAATGGTCGGGCGATGCTCCAGAAAGCGTCTCCCGGCCTTTTTTTCTGCCCACTGCGGGACGGTGCCGGGCGCCACCATCCCACCCCACCAGTTCGGCGACCAGCGCCCCATGGCCAGCAGGCGCACCGCTCGGCCGACCAGATGGAACAGCCCCTTGCCGCGGGCGGCAGGATGCGTCCAGCCGGCCGTCAGGTAGCAGAATTGGCCGAGCGTCTTGAACGCCGTGTCGCTGGCACAGAAGCACATCTCGCCGACGCCATTGTCGCGCTCCGGATCGGCGTAGAAGAAGCTGAGATCCGACAGCCGGTCGCCGAAGCTGCGCTGACCGCAGTCGATCAGCACGCCGGCCTGGGTGGCCACAATCCGGCCGTCCGCGTCCGCCGCACCAACCCAGAACCAGCCGTCGCCGTTCGGCCGGTGCATGATCGGCAGCCAGCTGTCCAGGTTCTCCCGATTGATGCGCTCCAGCAGGTCCCAATCGTCGCAGGAGATCAGGGTGTAGCCGCGTTGGAGCGCGGTACCGCACAGCGCGTCACGAGCCGCACGCAACATGGCCTCGTTCTGGTGTCCGGTAAAGAGTGTGGTCTCGACGAGGCGCCGCTCCGGGCGCACGAAAGCGCTCGCATCCATGGCGAGGTGTCTCCTTTGCAAATTGTGGATGGAAGTGGCAGATCAGCGACGGGCGGGCTGCGGCTCGTACACGACGATGTCCACGGACGTGACGTGATCCAGGTGCCGGAGGACCAGCGGACGCACCGCGGCCCAGGACAAGCCGCCATTGCCGCACCCGAGCGGCGGCACCGCCACGCTGGCGATGCGCAGGTCGTTGTGCAGATGCGCAGCCAGATTGACGAGCCCCGTCTCGACCCACTCGATACGTGACGGGTCGCGCCAGTGGCGCTTGGTGGCGACATTGAGGATGATCGGGCCGTCGACCGTGGTGGTGACCAGCAGCCCGCCGGGTTGGAGCGCGCCGCTGCGGCACGCGGCCATGTATTCCGGCATGACTTCCGGATAGCGCTGACGGACACCCAGCGCCACGCCGGCGCCCATCACCCCGACGCAATTAACAGTGTTCACGATGGCCGAGACGTCAGCCTGGAAGATGTCGCCGTGGACAAAGCGGACCGTCATGCCGCCACCGGCTTGCGCACCGCCTCCCGCCACTCCTCGACCGCGCCCGGCCGCTCGTAATCTGGATTGCCGGCGAACGCGGCGTGGTAGGTGTCGCGCATCTCGGTGTGCGAGACGATTTTGCCGCCAATCACGTTTGCGCTACTGCCGGGCTCGGCGCCGGGGCCGTACCAGCCCGTGCGCTTCTCGTCGTCGGTCAATTCGCGCGGCTTGTCGTGCGGGCCGATCTCGCTGGCGCCGCAGGCGGTGCAGTGAAAGTGCCCACACTGGACGTACCCGACACCCACATCCGCCACGTCGCAGGTGGTGACGGTGCCGCAGTAAGGGCAGGGCGTTTCCCAGTCGTTGCGGGTGGCGTCGAATCCGCCGGCGCTCATCGCTGCCTCCCGATCATCAATACCACATCGCCTCCGACGATCTCCTCCACTCGGTAATCCCAGCGGTCACCCAGCACGTTGCGCGCCACCAAGCGCATGATGTCGGCCTTCTGGCTGCCGACCGGCCAGGCGCCCATTTCCTGCCCATAGGTGAGTCCGGTATCCACCTCCAGCGGGCCATTGGTGGCGACGTAACGCGCCAGAGCCTCCGGATCGTTTTCGAGGTCGTTCACGATCTCCGTGATTGATATGCGCAGGGAATCGGCGTCGTTCATCGCACACCCCCGCCGACCATCGCCTGCACCTCGGCCGGCAGAAGCGAAAGCCGCTCCCGGCACAGGCGGCCATAATATTCCGTGCTGCCGGCATCGGTTGGGGCGCTCTCGTTGTCGCCATAATGGCAAAGCCACAGAAATTGAGGCGCGGGCCACGGATCCAGGAACGCTCCCTTGTCACGCAGCCGGCCGATCTTATGGGCCACCCCCTCCCGAGCATCGTGATGTCCGGCCCAATACAGGGCAGCGTCCTGCTCAGGGGTCAATTTGTCGCCGTGGCGGTGGTTTTCCGGATGCCCTTCCCATCCGCCGGAGCTGAACAGGTCCCATTCACGCTCGGAACCGTGAGGCCGCCAGCAGTAATAGACATTGGCGCTATTCACCGCGTCGCCATGGTATGTGTCGAAGCGGGCCAGCAGCCCGCCGCCCGCATAGATGAACAGCGTGTCGTCGTAGCCAAACTTCTCGCTGTGGAACGGCAATTCCAGTGCGAGCGTCATGCCAAGCCGCTCCAGGATCGCCCGAAAATCCGCGACGCTTATCGAGAAGTGGCTGTCGCCGGCCTCCTGCAGCGCAGCGCGTTTCAGGCGATTGTGCCTGGCCGCGATTTGCATGCCGACGAGCCCAGTGAGTGTATCGCCACCGCTTCGCCGACCGGTGGTTTTCTCGGCGGCAGCAAGGGGGTCGAATTGAAGTACCTTGTCAAGCTCGTTCATCGGTCGCCCTCCCACCCCAGCGGCATCCGGAAACCGGCCGCCCGCGCGTGCCCGCCACCGCCGTAACGCCGGGCGATCTCCGACACGTCGGCGCCGTCGGCTTGGGAGCGCAACGAGAAGTGCCGCGCGTCCTTGCCGTCGTAATAACTCGCCGCGAACGGCTGACCGACCGACAGGCGGTTGCCGCCGTCCGACGCCATGCTCCACGGCAGGTTCGCCGCCGGGACTGGCACGCCGCCGATCACCATCTGGCGCGTGCTGGACAGCAGCAGGTCGCCCAGCAGCTTGTCGTGCGATCGCAGGATAGCAGCGCCCTCGGCGATCAGTAGCGGGCGCCGGGACGGGTTTTCCAGATCCCAGGCGAACTCGTTCCAAGCCGGGAAATTGAAAGGCTGGCTCATCAGCGCGGCGTGGATCTCGCGCGTGCCGTCGAGTTCGAATCGCCAGAGATCGCGGTCCTGAATGTGACGGATTAGTTCTGGAGTGGTTGTTCCCACGAGCCAGTCCCACGCCATCGCCGCGCCACTGCGGTTCATGTCGAACTCGCCATCCAGGGAGCCGCTTTTCAGCAGCGGCTCCAGATCGGCCTGCGCGGTCTTGTGGTGGTCCAGCACCACCACGTCGGCAGCCGCCTCGATCATCCGCTCCAGCACCGGGCGCTTGTAGCTGAAGTCGAGCAGGTAGACGATCTTGTCGGTCACATCCGGCGGGTCCTCGCCGTATTTGCCGGGGACGTACTCGGCGGTGCTGCCGAGCGCACGCCACGCCGCCCAGGCGGCCCCGAATCCATCGGCGCAGCCGCCGTGATAGATGACGATGGTGTCGGCGGTCACGGGGCGATCTCCTCGAATTGCGTGCGGTCGAGCGCGGCCAGGAAGCTGGTCACCAGATGCGGACCGGCATCGGTGTGGACCCAGTCGCCGGCGTGGCGCTGGTAGACGATCTGGGTGCCGTCGGTGCGGCGATACGCCTGACCCGGCACCAGGCGCGCCAGCAGGTCGAGGGTGACCCCCAGCGGCACCTCGTGCCGTTGCACCTCCGTGGCCAGAAACCACGCGGCGCTGTGCCGCGGATGGCGCGCGAACCAGCGGTCCAGAGCGGCGTGCAGGTCGCGCTCCAGTTCCTGCGCTTCCTCCTCCGTCACACCGACCAGATAGCCCTCGGCAAACTCGCCGCCGCCGTCTTCGATGGCGGTTTCGCTCATCTGGCCGATCAGGGCGTCGCCGGAGGGGTAGTGGTGCTGGTCGGCGGCGTGATTGGCGATGGCCGTGTAGACGACGGCGGTTTCGGCGGCCGGCGCGGTGTCGCCGGTGACGGCCCTGACGGCCGCATCCAGCGCCTGCTGGCGGTCGGCGAAGAAGTCGGCCTCGTAATTGTAGCCGTTCAGCGAGTAGACGAACTTCGGTTGCGGCGCCGGATCCAGCGGGAATAGGGTGGGTTCGTCGGTGGTCATGCCGTCACCTTTTCGACATGCGAGGCGGGAACGCGGATCCGGCTGTCCGCCGAGCGGATGCGGTCCAAGTCGGCAGGGTCGTCGTCGTAGGCCCGGAGCGTCAGGATGACGTGCGACTTGGCGCCGTCGAGCCCGCCTGGGTCGTAGTCGTCGTAGTAGCCACTCGGCGGGAAATACGACCCGGTCACCACAACGGCCTTGTCCGCCACGGTGGTGACGAGACCGCCCAGATGATCGCGCGGCTCGGTGAGGTGAATGCTACGCTCGTGGCCACCGAAGCGCTTGGAGCGCAAGATGCCGTAGGCCAGTGCGCTCACGAGACGGTCCCTGACGACGCCGGACGCTGCGATACCAAATTGCTTGGCGACAGCCTGGATGTCGTCCGATCGGTTCCTTTCCAGGTCGTCAACCACATCCTTGTGGCAGAGTGGATAACCGCAGCGGATGAACAGGCGTGGGTCGAGGATCCTGACCTTGTCGCCGATGCGGATAACGTTCTTCTTGCTCATGCCGGATACTCCCCACGCGCCCAGGCCGACAAGCGGGCGTGAACGTCACCGCCGTCGCGGAGATCGTCGAGGAAGTCGCGGATGGTTTGCCGCGCCGCCTCCTTGCCCTTGGCTTCGGCGACCTTCTCAGCTTCTTCGGCGCGCCGCGTGAAGTGCGAGTCGATCACCGTATTGGCGATCTCGGCCGCGGCGGTGCGCACCATCTCGCGGAGATCGGTCTCCTTGATGATGGCGGAGATGGCCGGCCGCACTGCCTCCCGCAGCTTGCCGCTGGGGAGCATCAGCCCGCGCACTTCGCTGCCGACCTCGCTGCTGATCGTGGCGTCGATGAACTCGGCGGCCCGGCCCAGCACCCGGCGGGCGAGGGCCTCGGCGGCCTGCTCCAGCACCTTGCGCTCGATCTCGACCAGCGCGTCCGGGTGCCGCTCGACCATCTCGCGCACGGCCTGCGCGTTCATGGTTATCTTGATGGCGCTCATGATCACCGCCCCCGCGAACTGGAGAAAAAATCGCGGAACACGCCGTCGAGCGCGTCGCGGGATGTCGGTTCGCCGCGGCACTCGGCGGCGCGGTCTTTCGCGTCGTCGCGCAGGATGCCGTTGCCAACATATTCGGCGGCGGTCGCGACCGCGTCGAACAGGCGCGCAGCGGCGCGCAGGGTGCTGTTGCTCATCAGGCGGATTCCTTGTTCGCGGCAAACCACCAGCGGGCCGCCGACGTCCGGTTGTTGGTGTTGATGCGGGCCAGCAGGGAGCGGACGCGCCCCTTGGCTCGGGGCACGCTGGTCGACAGGATCGCGGCGATCTCCTCGTCCGTCTTGCCGTCGGCCAGCAGCTTGATCAGGTCGCGCTCGTCGTCGCGCAGATCCGCGACGGTGATGCTGGAGCGCTCCAGCAGGTCGCGGTCGCGGTCGAACGTGATCCCAGCGTCATTGAAAATGCGGGCCAGGGACGAGCGGTTGTCGACATCCAGCAGCCTGAAGGCGGCCTTCATGTGGACCTTCACCGTCGCCTCGGAGATCTCCAGGTGATTGGCGATCTCCTTGTTGCTGAGCCCAGCCGCGGCACCGTAGCCGATCTCGAATTGGCGGAGCGGCATGCGCGCCAGCGGGCCGGTGGTCGGCTTGGCGGGAATTTTCAGCCCGATCGCCGCCTCGCAGACCTCGCGCACGGTGCGCTTGATGGTCTCCATCGACACGCCCTCGGCCGCGCCGGCGCGGGCTGCCGCCAAGACGCACTCCCTGAACGAGGGCGGGGCGCCCTCCTGCTGGATCGCTTCCATGTTTTCCTCTGGATTTGCGGTGCCGGCCTATTCCCGGCCGCCCATCGCCCGTTCGAGACGCGCCGTCGCGCGATGGATGCGCGATTGGATGGTGCCCATTGGAAGGCCTTCGGCCTGGGCAAGTTCCTGGTAGGTGACGCCGTCGATCTTGGCCGCAATGAACAGGCCGCGCCACGGCTCTGGGATCTGGTCGATGAAGGACAGCGTTTGCCGCAACTCGACCGCGACGTCCTGCCGGGCCACCGGCGCCATCAGCTTGTCGAAGGCAGCGTCCTCGGTCGCGATCTCCTGGACCAGCTTGCGGCGTCGACGGTCATTGATGTGCAGGTTCACCATGATCCGGTTCAACCAACCGCCCAGGTTCTGCCCATCGAAGCGTTCGCGGCTACTCCAAGCCCGCAACGCCGTGTCGCCGACCAACTCCTCAGCCCGAGTGCGGTCCTTCGTCAGATTGCGCGCTCGGCGGCGCATGGCCGGCAACATGGCGCCCAGCTGGGTGCCGAAGTCGTCGGGCGGGCCGGACATCACGCAGCCGCCTTCTCGACGCCGTTGTTCATCGCCCAGATGGCGGCCTGGGTGCGGTTGGTGGCGCCGATCTTGCGCAGCAGGCTCTTCAGATGAACCTTCACGGTCGCCTCGGTGATGCCGATCTTGTGGGCAATCACCTTGTTGCTGTCGCCCACCATCAGGCGCTGCAGAAGCTGGAGTTCGCGCGGGGAGATGCTGTGGTTGCCGACGCGCAGCGAGTCCTGCGTCGTGCCGCTGGTAATGCTGATGCGCACGCGTCCGGTGGCGTTGAGACGGTCCACCACGGCGGCGATCTCTCGGGCGGCCTCGTCCATGGCTTCTTCGGTCAGGGATTCGATGGAATAGGTGACATTCTTGTGCACGGCAATCTCCGAATTTTGAGGGGGGAAGGCTGAGCCTCTGACGCCTCAAGCCCCGCGACCGGTTTGACGGTCTACGGGGCTGGGGTCCGGTCTTCTTCCTCCGGAAGCAGGAGGCGGTGTTTTTTGGGCGATTACCCGAGGGGGCCTCCCCTCACCCTCAACGCCAAGTCCCGGCTTGGCTCCGGCCCGCACGCCAGCGGGAGGGGTCTTGCGGCTTCCGCCGTCACATACTGGTCATTCTCGACCTACCTTTCCTTCGGGCTGGAGGTTGCGCCGGGCTTTCCCCGGCCGGTGGCATGGTGGCCTCCATCGGCTTCGTTACCGGACGGTGCGGCGGGTTCCGGCCGACCCGACAGTTGCCGCTCACTGGATTGGCGCCATCTTCATCGTGCGCCGCTCTGTGATTCCGAGGTACCAGTGACGCTCGTCCCCTGCAACACCTTTTTAGTCCTATCTGGACTATTTATCCTTAAGCGCAGACCGCCTCCAGGCGCTCGGTGGCGCGGCTCAGGCGCGACTTGATGGTGCCGATGTTCACGCCCTCACGCTGGGCCGCCTCTTCGTAGCTGCAGCCTTCCACCCGCACCAAGTCGATCACCCGGCGCATGTGGTCCGGCAGATCGTCCAGCGCCCGCAGCGCCTCGCGCAGTTCGACCGTGACGTGCTGGGCGGGAGGCTGCGCCGGCATGTGAAACTCCAAGTCCTCCACGTCGGTCCGCTTCCGGGACGCGGCCGAGCGATGCTCGTTGATCCGCATATTTCGCATGATGGTGGCCATCCACGCGCCAATGCTGGTGCCGTCGCGGAACTGATCGCGCTTCTCCAGCGCTTTCAGAACCGTCTCGCTGATCAGATCCTCGGCCGCCGCATTGTTGCGCGTCAGGCTCCAGGCCAAGCCGGCAAGCTTGTGTGATTGCTCCGCCACCTGCCGCTCAAAGTCGGACGGGAGCGACCGACGCGCGGCCTGCGGTTTGATCATGGTAGGCGGGAGCGCCGCCGGTAGCGCCCTGACCCGCGGCACGGTGACCGGCGGGGGAGGGGCGGGCGCGTCCGCTGCGGGCGGCGGGGGCGGTGGTGGCGCTGGAGGCTGTGCCGGCTGGTCCGCAGCCTCCAGTGCGTCGAGCATGTCGATCACGCGGACGCCGAACCAGCCGGCCACCGTCCCCCGGCGCACGCCGCGCTGGAGGTGGAATCGAATGGTGCCGATCTCCTCCGGCGTCAGCGTGCGCGGCATAGCGTCCCCTCGCAAGTCCGATTTGGACTATCTTCGATCAAAACTTCTTGCCGCCGTCCAGCACCCGGTTCTCCGGCTTGTGATCCGGCCGGTTGGCATTGAAGGCCATTTTCTCCAGCACCGCGCCGCCCACATCCAGTTCCAGGTAGCCGGCCAGGTCGAAGATGCGGATCAGGGCGTCGGCCAGCTCCACCTCGACCATCTTCCGGTGCGGCAGCTTGTCGTCCTGGAGGCCCTTGCGATAGCCCTCCATGGCCTCGCTGATCTCGCTGTGGATCAGGCACAGCATCTCCGGCACGTTCCGCTGCAGCGGCTGGCCGGTCTTCAGATCGGTGTACCAGCCGGCCGCGCGCGACGCGCCGTGGCATTCGGCGACGGCGACATGGAGGCCGTGATAGATGATGTCCTTGTTGCCCTGATTCATCCTCATGATCCCTTCTGATGGATGTGATTGAAAATCCTGCGCCACACAAACGAGCGGAGCAGGCTGATGATGGTGAAAGCGGTCACGACCACGGTGTTCTGCGCCGCGCTGACCGGCCAGCCGATGAGCGGGTAGATCACCATGCCGGCCAGCCAGGACAGCACGAAGCCGGAAGCCGTATTGGCTGCCGCCTCGACGGCGGACATGAGGCGCGATTGACTCACGGCGCCGACTCCTTACCGCTCGGGGGATGCGCACCCTTGCGCCACGCCAGCAGGAGCAGACGCCTTCGCGTCTCGCCGGTGCCGTCGTTCCAATAGAAAAGCCCCATCAGGCTGCTGAGCGTGCCGAGGTGCTGCCGCACGTAGACCGGGCAGACGCCGCTGTGTCGACGGGCCACCGCCAGCACGCTGCGGTAGGTGAGGCGCATCATGCCACGATGGAGGCGGGTGAGGTGTTCCCCGATCTCCGTCGGCGGGCGGCGCGATTCCGCATCGGCCTGCTCATAGTTCCCGCCGGCCCGCAGGTCATCGTATTTGCGGAGCGCCCAGAGCAGCCCGCCAGGCATACCGGCAACGTCCAAGGTGCCGCGCATGGTTGCGAGTTGGATGTGAGTGGGTGCGTCAGGCATTGGGCACCTCCCAGTTCCACCAGCCCTGTTTGCCCTTGGCCGGAATGGGTTCCGGTAGCGGGGTGATATCGGCCAGTTCCCAGGCGAAGCGACCAGGGAACCAGTTGCCGACGGCACGCTCGTCGTCGCTGACGGCCGGGGCCAATTCTCCGGCAGTTGGCCAGGAAGCAACCAGTCTTGCGGTTCCCAGCACATATCCGTGCGGCAGCTCGGATTGATAGAAGCCGCCAAATTCCTTCATGCAGATTTTGCAGACAGCGTCACCGGCCATCCAGGACGGGACGACCTTCTTGGCGGCATGGATGGCGATCACGGATCCATGCAGATTATTCGGATAGTCGTAGCCGCGCGTCTCGAACCGCTTGCGGCCGGCGAAGATCAGCGATGCCCACGGCTGCCATAAGCTGATGGCGCGCATCACTCACCCCCAACCGCGACGGTGGTGATGCCCAGGCACTCGCGGGCGTAATCCTTGACCACCTTGCCGCCCGTACTGACCAGCCCCAGGCCCAGCACCATGGTGGCCAGCTTCTCCAGCCGCTTCTGCGCGGTCGGCCGCCACCACACGGCGTTCCAGCCGTCTTCGTCCTGCGCCTTCCAAGCCAGCGTCCAGCCGTCGCCGCGGGGCGGGGCCGGGCGCCAGCAGGGGGTGGTTTCCGGATCAGCGTCCTCATCGAGCCGCACGCAGTGGACATCGTAGCCGGCAGCCTTCAGATGATCGCTGTGGTGGGCGCCGGCCGCGTCGTCGGGCAGATCGCCGTGGACGGTGCCGTCGGCGTTGGGCGGGAAGCCGCAGAAGGTGTCGGGGGTGGTGGACCCGGCCGCACCCTCAGCGCGCTCCATCCAGTATTGGCGGCTCTCGCGATAATCATCGGCCCAGTCCAACAAGACTGGGACATCGCAGTACAGGTCGGTCATCTCGTCGTCGGTCAGCGTCTCCCCCTTGCGAGCGCGCTCGATCAGCGGCCGGATCCGCTTGATTTCCGGCGCGTCGTTCATGTCAGTGGGCGGCTTGCGCAGACCGGGCTCCGCGTTGCCGTTGGAGGGGCTGGCTTCTTCATCCTGCATAGACATGCGGGTCTCCCGTGAATTGATCGATTGATTGGGGCGGTGGTCAGATCACCAGGAACCGGCTCGGCCGGCTGGCGGCGACATACAGGAGCTTGGCCATCTCCTGCGGTCTCCCGCGGTTCTTGGAGATGTCCGGCAGGTCCACGAACACCGTCCCGAACGTGCTGCCCTGAGACCGGTGGACGGTCATGGCGTAGACGCTCTGCACTTCGCTGAATTGCTCGGTGAACAGGAAGTAGGCCGGCCAGTTGGAGCGATCGGCCCGAGCGGCGTTCTTCAGTTCGTATTCCAGGGCGTTGTAGAAATCCCGGCCGTCCTCGCGGACCACCAGCACCTCGCCGCGCACGTCCTCGTCGTTCTTCATGTCCAGCGCCCAGACCGGCACGCCGCGGGGGCCAGTGGTCGCCTCGACCCGCTGGACGACCGCTTCCTCGTCGGTGCTGAACACGGTCACCGGCCGGCCCGCCTGGACCTGCATCACGGGCCGGCGGAACAGCAGGCGCTCGCCCTCGACGAACGGCGGGGCGTTTTCGCCATAGACCGCGGCGCGGACCATCTTGTTGACGTTCGCCACGGTGTTGTTGGTCCAGGCCAGATACCGGAAGGCGTCGTTGTCGTCGCGGAAGGTTTGGCTGAGAAAGCCGTCCAGCACCCAGGCGTCCAGATTGCCGTCGGCGCGGTAGATACCGCTGCCGTCGGAGCCGGTCGCCGGCGCGAAGGCATCCCAGTCGATCACGCCCGTGTCGATCATGCCGCGGATGTCGGCGGTCAGCGCGATGATGGGATTCTCGTCGCGCTGTCGCATGATGGTGCTCAGCACGGCGCGGCGCTCGGTATTGAACGACACGCTCAGATCCTCGCCGACCGGCGGAAGCTGCTTCGGATCGCCCACATAGATGACGATGTGCCGGTTCAGCATGCGGCGGATGTAGGTCATCATCTCGGAGTTCAGCATGCTGCACTCGTCGATGATGACGATCCGGAAGTCCTGGCTGGAATCGCGCCCGTCCTTCTTCAGCGACCGCTTCTCGTCGCTGTTGCCCGGCTTCACGCCCAGCAGCTTGTAGATCGTCATGCAAGGCGTATCGAGACCGGCGGCCCGGTTCTTCTGCACCAGCACCTTAACCGCCTTGTTGGTGGGTGCCGTCAGGACGATCGGGATGCGCGGGTTGCGGAGGACCAGTTCCTGGACTGAAAAAGTCTTCCCGGTCCCAGCGAATCCTTGCAGGACAATCTCGGCCCCGCCGTAGAGCCGGCTGATGGCCATGGCGCCGTCGATGGTTTCCTGGATGATGCGGAGCGCCTCCTCCTGCTCACTGGACAGGGTGAGGCGGTTGGTCGCCGACATGGCGCGCTCCTCGAATATCGTGCGGTGGGTCGACATCCAACCTGTCAGGCGTCGCGCCGCGTGTAAATAGTCTGTTTTGTCATTTCGCAAAATTGCGGCGCAGCAATGGTTATCCATAGGTTCAGCGAGAGGCGCCGCATAAAATAGTCCATAAAGGACTTGCGCGGCGGCGGGCGTTGGCGTAGATGGGGAAGGCGGCTTGATGAAACTGACGTTTATGACGAAAGCCGCCCCCTACACCCCAGGAGTTGAGCATGGTTGCTCTCCAACCGGCGCCGGCGCACGCCGACACCGTCACCATTCTCGAATGCACGGAAGACCACCGGGCCACGAAGCGGATCCGGCTGGGCCCGGGTGCCACCGGCACGGTGATCGACGGCTACGACGCCGGTACGTGGTTCATGGCCCGCGAGGTGCCGGTCAACAGCTTCGATGATCTGGCGGCACTGCTGCAACAGCACAGCGCCAACCCGAAGGCCTTCGTGATCCGCGGGGCGGCGAGCGGCGCGTGGAGCCTGGAGTTTCCGGTGCGTCGCACCAGCATCAGCAAGCCCATGCAGCCGGCCGCTTTCCGCGCGCAGCCGCGCCGCTGGCTGGCCATCGACATGGACAAGGTGCCGATGCCTGCCGGAACCGATCCGGTCAGCGATCCGGACGACGCCATCGAATACCTGCGCGGCCAGCTACCCGACGAGTTCCAGGAAGCGAGCTGCTGGTGGCAATTCACCAGCGGTCAGGGCTTCAAGGGCGACACGCTGAACGCGCGTCTGTGGTTCTGGCTGGACCGTCCGCTGAACGACGTGCAGCTGCGCACCTGGGCGCGCGAGCGGGATCACATCGATGCGGCGCTCTACAACGCCGCCGAGCCCCACTACATCGCCGCGCCGATCCTGGGCCCTGGCGTGCGCGACCCGCTGCCCCGCCGGTCGGGTGTGCACCGCGGCGAGACGGACGAGGTGATGCTGCGCCTGCCGGAGCGCGAGGAGATGGCCGCCCGCGAATGGACGCGCCAGCTGGCCGCCGACGGCGGGACGGAGGTCGCGCTGCACGAGGTGGTGGACTACCTCAACGCCATCCCGAACGACGACCTGGCGTACGACGAGTGGCTGTCGGTCGGGTCGAAGGTGAAGGCCGCGGTGGGCGACGCCGGCGAGGATGCGTTCGTCGAGTGGTCGGCCCGGTCCAAAAAGCACGACGACGACGTGGCGCGCCGCAAGTACCGCAGCCTGCAGGGCGGTGGCTCGCCGCTGGCCCTATACCTGATGGCGCGCGACCACGGCTACACCTTCGACCACATCTTCGATCTCGGCGCGATCCGCGTGAACGCGCTGAACCGCGCCAACCGGTCGGCGTCGGCGGGCGCGCCGGAGCTGCAGGAGGAGGACGAGGACTGGGAGATGGAGGATCCCATCGCCCCCGCCCAGCCGATCACGCAGGAAGAGGAACCGAACCGGTCCGTGCTGATCGAGACCGCAACCAACGCCTTCCCCGAGCCGGTCGGCCTGCTGCGCGACATCCGCGACCACATTGTGGCATCAGCCATCTACCCGCAGCCCGAGCTGGCGCTCGCCGCCTCCCTGGCCATCGTCGGAACCGCCATGGGTCGCCGCTATACCTTCGGCAGCAACATCCGCGCCAATTTGTACCTGCTCGGCATCGCGCCGTCGGGCAGCGGCAAGGGGCATGTGCTGGGCCAGGTGGAGCAGATTCTGGAGGACGCCAAGCTGGGGAATTGCCTCGGCGGCATGGCGCCGGCCAGCGGCGCGGCTGTCAATTCGCGCATCGTGGACCACCCCGTGACGATCTACGCCATCGACGAGTTCGGCATGTTCCTGAAAGCCGCGCTGGACAGCAAGGCCCCGCCGCACATGCGCGAGGTGGTGAATGTCTGGACGCAGCTTTACACCAAATCCGCCGGCCGGTATTCGGAGAAGGACCGCGCCGATCGCAAAGCCGCCGCCCCGCGGGTCGTGCAGCACCCGCACCTGACGGTGTTCGGCGTGACCGCCGAGACGCACGTCTGGAGCGGGCTGAACACCGCCGCCCTGACCGACGGCAGCATCGCCCGGTTCATGGTGTTCGAATCCCGCGAGGACTACCCCTACCCGGTGTTCGAACCGAAGTCCGGCGCCACCCCGCCCGGTATCGCGGCAGCGCTCCGCACCGTCTACGACCGCGGCGGCGACCCGAACGCCGGCAATCTGGCCGGCGTGAATGCCGAGACGGCCCCCAGCATGCGGCCAGTGAGCTCGGTCCTGGCCGCGGAGGCGATGTTCCGCGAGGCGATGGTCTGGGAATGGCAGAACCGCAAGAAGCACGCCGCCAGCGGCATGGCGTCCATCTACGGCCGGTTCGTGGAACAGGCCAAGAAGCTGGCGTTCATCCACGCCGTCGGCCGCGATCCCTACCGCGCCACGGTGGAGGAGATCGACGCCCAGTGGGGCCTGGATCTGGCCAGCATGCTGATCGACCACGTCGTGCGCCGCGCATCGGAGAACGTCGCCGAGAACGAGCAGGAGCGGCGGGTCAAGACGGTGTTGAAGCTGATCCGCGAGGCGCCGGGCGGCAAGCTGCCGATGAACGAGTTGACCCGCCGGACGCAGGGCATCAGCACCCGCGACCGCCGCGACATCATCGACGTGTTGGCCCAGTCCGGCCAGATC
>NZ_LGQY01000011.1:0-15871 GCF_003116065.1 Azospirillum sp. TSO5
GTGATCGCCGCCGTCAGCGACGTCTTGCCGTGGTCGACGTGGCCGATCGTGCCAACGTTGCAGTGCGGCTTGTTCCGCTCGAACTTTGCCTTCGCCATGGGGTGGTCTCTCCGTTTCTCAATCGTTCCAGCGGTCTTCAGGCCACCTTGGCGCGGACGCCGTCCGCGATGGCCTGTGGCACCGGCTCATAATGGTCGAACTGCATGCTGTACTGCGCGCGGCCCTGACTCATGGAGCGCAGGGAGTTCACATAGCCGAACATGGCCGCCAAGGGAACCAGTCCCGTGACGATTCGCGCGTTCCCGCGCTGGTCCATGCCGGTGATCTGTCCGCGGCGACCGTTCAGATCGCCGATGACGTCGCCCATATAGTCGTCCGGCGTGATGATTTCGACCCGCATCAGCGGTTCCAACAGCGCCGGAGCGGCTTTTGTCATGGCCTCGCGGAAGGCGGTCCGCGCCGCCAGTTCGAAGGCAAGCGGCGAGGAGTCGACGTCGTGCGCCTCGCCGCCGGTCAAGGTCACCTTGACGTCGACCACCGGGTAACCGGCGACGACGCCGGCGTCCTTCGCGGCCTCCAGCCCCTTCTGCACACCGGCGACGAACTCGCGAGGCAACCCGGCGGCACGGTTCTCGAACACGAAGCCGGCGCCACGGTCCAGCGCCTCCAGCTTCAAGGTCACACGCGCGAATTGGGCGCGGTCGCCGGTCTGGCGGGCATGGACATGGTCGATCTCCGCCGAGCGCAGCACGGTCTCGCGGTAGGCGACTTTCGGCGCACCAACGGCGGCATCGACGCGGAACTCGCGCTTCATGCGGTCGACGATGATGTCGAGATGCAGTTCGCCCATGCCGCGGATCACCGTTTGACCGCTCTCGCGATCCACCGAGACCTGCAGCGAGGGATCCTCGTGGCCGAGGCGGTTCAGCGCCGCCGCCATCTTCTCGTGGTCTGCGTCGGTGCGTGGCTCCACCACGATCTCGATCACCGGCTCCGGGACGTCCAGGCGTTCCAGCACGATGGGCTTGCCGGGATCGCAGAGGGTATCGCCGGTCGCGGTGTGCTCCAGTCCGGCGAAAGCCACGATGTCGCCGGTATGGGCGTGCTCGATGTCTTCGCGGCTGTTTGCGTGCATCAACAGCATGCGGCCGATCTTCTCGCGCTCACCCTTCACCGGGTTGAGCAGCGAATCACCGACGCTCGCGGTGCCGGAATAAATGCGGCAGAAGGTGAGCGTTCCGACATAGGGGTCGTTCATCACCTTGAAGGCGAGGCCCGAGAACGGCGCGCTGTCGTTGGCCGCGCGTTCCTCCGACCGGTCGCCGCCGACGGCATGGCCCGTCACCGCACCGATGTCGTTCGGCGCCGGCAGATAGTGGACCACCGCGTCGAGCATCGGTTGGATGCCCTTGTTACGGAAGGCCGATCCGCAGAGCACCGGGACAACGGCATTGGAGATCGTGCCCTTGCGGATCAGCGCGCGCACGGCATCGGGCGCAGGCTCCTCGCCGCGCTCCAGGTAGGCGGCCATTGCCGCCTCATCGAGATCGAGCACGGCCTCCAGCAGCGCCTGACGGGCGCTTGCGGCCGGTCCGGCCAGAGTCTCGGGAATGTCGGTATGTTCAAACTCGGCGCCGAGCGTCTCGGCCTTCCAGATCGTGGCGCGCATCGCGACCAGATCGACGACGCCGGAGAAGCCGGCCTCAACGCCGATGGGAAGCTGCAGGACCAGCGGCTTGACGCCCAGCCGGTCGGCCATCATGGCGACACAGCGGTCGAAATCGGCGCCGACGCGGTCCATCTTATTGACGAAGGCCATGCGCGGCACGCCGTACTTGTCGGCCTGCCGCCACACGGTCTCGGTCTGGGGCTCGACACCCGCAACCGCGTCGAAGATGGCAACGGCGCCATCCAGGACACGCAAGGACCGCTCGACCTCGATGGTGAAATCCACGTGGCCGGGCGTGTCGATGATGTTGATGCGGTGGTCGCGCCAGAAACAGGTCGTGGCCGCCGAGGTGATGGTGATGCCCCGTTCCTGCTCCTGCTCCATCCAATCCATGACGGCAGTGCCGTCATTGACCTCGCCCATGCGATAGGACTTGCCGGTATAGAACAGGATGCGCTCGGTCGTCGTCGTCTTGCCGGCATCGATGTGAGCCATGATGCCGATGTTGCGGTAACGGTCGAGGGCGTGCGAACGGGGCATGCAAAATCACCAGGACAGGCGTGAACCTTACCAGCGGTAGTGCGAGAACGCCTTGTTGGCTTCCGCCATGCGGTGCGTATCTTCGCGCTTCTTCACGGCGGTGCCGCGCTGGCTGGCAGCATCGAGCAACTCACCCGACAGACGCTCGGTCATGGTGTTTTCCGAGCGGGCGCGGGCGGCGCTGATCAGCCAACGGATGGCGAGAGCCTGGGCGCGGTCCGAACGGACCTCGACCGGAACCTGATAGGTCGCACCACCGACGCGGCGGCTGCGGACTTCCAGGTGCGGCTTCACGTTGGCGAGGGCGTCGTGGAAGACCTGAACGGGGTCGTTCTTGGTCTTGACCTCGATACGACCCAGCGCACCGTAGACGATGCCTTCGGCGGCCGACTTCTTGCCGTCCAGCATCAGGCAGTTCATGAACTTCGTCAGGACGCGGTCGCCGTACTTGGCGTCCGGCAGGACTTCACGCTTCTCGGCGCGATGACGACGGGACATCGTGAGTTCTCCTTACTTCGGACGCTTCGCGCCGTACTTCGAACGGCGCTGCTTACGATCCTTGACGCCCTGGGTATCCAGCGTGCCGCGAATGATGTGATAGCGAACGCCGGGAAGATCCTTCACACGACCGCCGCGGATCATGACCACCGAGTGTTCCTGGAGGTTGTGGCCCTCACCAGGGATGTAGCTCGTCACCTCGAAGCCGTTCGTCAGACGAACGCGGGCAACCTTACGGAGCGCCGAGTTCGGCTTCTTCGGGGTGGTGGTGTAAACGCGAGTGCAGACGCCACGCTTCTGCGGGCAAGCCTCCATCGCGGGAACCTTGTTGCGCGCGGCCAACGGCTCGCGCGGCTTACGGATCAACTGGTTGATCGTCGGCATATCTGCCCTTCATCCCTTCAAGATCACTCGGCCGGACGAGCCGGACGAAGCAAAAGCCCGCCTGCGAAACGTTGCCGTTCCGAGCGGGCTGAATGAGCGAAAGCCGATCGGAGGACTCCGATCGGCGGGATCGGTGGATTCAAGCGGACACACGGAGAGCCCCGGTGTCCTTTGAAGTTCGCGGACTTTAGGGAAAGGCCAACAGAGAGTCAAGGACGGTCTTGCGCCTTCGGAACGCACCTCGTGACGACCGGCAGCGCCGAAAGAAAAAGGGCGCGTCCCTTGCGGAACGCGCCCCCATCCCTACTCGGTCGGCCCGACGGATCAGGCCGCGGAGCTTTCCTCGCCCGGGGTCGGCAGCGCCGGAGTTTCCTCCGGAGCGCCGGCCTCCAGGGCCGCTTCGCGGTCACGCTCGGCGGCGATCAGCTTCAGGCGGTTCACCACGGAGCCAGTGCCGGCCGGGATCAGACGGCCGACGATGACGTTCTCCTTCAGGCCCTCCAGGTTGTCGACCTTGCCGCCGACGGCCGCTTCCGTGAGGACGCGGGTGGTTTCCTGGAACGACGCGGCCGAGATGAAGGAGCGCGTCTGCAGGCTGGCCTTGGTGATGCCCTGGAGAACCGGGTGACCGTGGGCCGGCTGCAGCCCCTCGGCAACCGTCTTCTCGTTCTCTTCGTCGAACTCCTGACGGTCGACCTGCTCGCCCACCAGGAAGGTGGTCTCGCCGGCGTCGGTGATCTCGACCTTCTGCAGCATCTGGCGAACGATCACCTCGATGTGCTTGTCGTTGATCTTCACGCCCTGCAGTCGATAGACGTCCTGGATTTCGTTGATCAGGTAGTCGGCCAAAGCCTCCACACCCATCACCGCCAGGATGTCGTGCGGCACCGGGTTGCCGTCCATCAGCAGATCGCCGCGTTCGACATAGTCACCCTCCTGCACGGAGATGTGCTTGCCCTTCGGGATCAGATACTCCTTCTCGTCACCGCTCTCGTCGTTGCGGACGACGATGCGGCGCTTGGTCTTGTAGTCCTTACCGAATTCGACGCGGCCGCTCATCTCCGAGATGATGGCGAAGTCCTTCGGACGACGCGCCTCGAACAGCTCGGCCACGCGCGGCAGACCACCGGTGATGTCACGGGTCTTGGACGACTCGCGCGGGATACGCGCCAGCACGTCGCCGGCCCGGACCTCTGCACCGTTCTCCACCGACAGGATGGCGTCCACCGACATGAAGTAGCGGGCTTCCAGTCCGTTCGGCAGGGTGATCAGCTCGCCCCGCTCGTCCACCAGCGCGATGCGCGGCTTCAGATCGGCACCGCGCGGCTGCTGGCGCCAGTCGACCACCACCTTGGAGCTGATGCCCGTCGCCTCGTCCATCACCTCGCGCATGGAGATGCCTTCCACGAGGTCGATGTAGCGGGCGGTACCGGCACGCTCGGTGATGATCGGCAGGGTGTAGGGGTCCCACTCGGCCAGCTTGGCGCCGCGCTCGACCTTCACACCCTCGTCCGCCAGCAGCTTGGCACCATACGGCACGCGGTGACGCGCCCGCTCGCGGCCCTGCTCGTCGAGCAGGATCACTTCGGTGCTGCGGCCCATGACGACCGGGATGCCCGAGGAGTTCATGACGACGTTGCGGTTGTTGATCCGCACCGTCGCGTCGAACGCCGCCTCGATCTGGCTCTGCTCCGCACCGCGCTGCGCCGCACCACCGATGTGGAAGGTACGCATCGTCAGCTGGGTGCCCGGCTCGCCGATCGACTGAGCCGCGATGACGCCGACCGCCTCGCCGGTGTTGACCAGCGTGCCGCGGGCCAGATCACGGCCGTAGCACTTGGCGCAGACGCCGTCGCGGGTCTCGCAGGTCAGGACCGAGCGAATCTTGACCGAGTCGATGCCCGACCGCTCGATGCGGTCGACCGTCGGCTCGTCGATCAGGCCGCCGTCCTCGACGATCAGCTCGCCGTTCAGCGGGTCGATCACGGCGCCGACCACGGTGCGGCCGAGGATGCGATCGCCCAGCGGGCTGATGACTTCACCGCCGTCGATCACCGCCTTCACGGTGATGCCGCGCTCGGTGCCGCAATCATGCTCGACGATGATGGCGTCCTGCGCCACGTCGACCAGACGACGGGTCAGGTAACCGGAGTTCGCCGTCTTCAAGGCGGTGTCGGCCAGACCCTTGCGGGCGCCGTGGGTGGAGTTGAAGTACTCCAGCACGGTCAGGCCTTCCTTGAAGTTCGAGATGATCGGCGTCTCGATGATCTCGCCCGACGGCTTGGCCATCAGGCCGCGCATGCCGGCCAGCTGACGGATCTGCGCGGCGGAACCACGCGCACCGGAGTGAGCCATCATGTACACCGAGTTGACCGGCTTGCCGGCTTCGGTGGTCGAGATCGCCTTCATCATCTCGGAGGCGACCTTTTCGGTGCATTCCGACCAGACGTCGACGACCTTGTTGTACTTCTCGCCCTGCGTGATCAGGCCGTCGAGATACTGCTGCTCGAACTCCTTCACCCGCTCCTTCGACTCGTTGACCAGCTTCTCCTTGGCGGCGGGGATGACCATGTCGTCCTTGCCGAAGGAAATGCCGGCGCGGCAGGCGTGACCGAAGCCGAGCTTCATCAGGCGATCGGCGAAGATCACCGTCTCCTTCTGACCGCAATGGCGGTAGACGGCGTCGATGACGTTGCCGACGTCCTTCTTGGTCAGAACGCGGTTGATCAGCGAGAAGGGCACCTTCGGGTGACGCGGCAGCAACTCCGACAGGAGCATGCGGCCCGGCGTCGTCTCGACGATGCTGATCAGCTCGTTGCCCTCGTCGTCAACGCCGACGTAGCGCGCCTTGATCTTCGCATGGATCGACAGGACCTTGGCGTTCAGCGCCTGCTCGATTTCCGAGACATTGGCGAACACCATGCCCTCGCCCTTCTCGCTCGGGCGGTCCATGGAGATGTAGTAGATGCCGAGCACGATGTCCTGCGACGGGACGATGATCGGCTTGCCGTTGGCGGGCGACAGGATGTTGTTGGTCGACATCATCAGGACGCGCGCTTCCAGCTGGGCCTCGAGGCTCAGGGGCACGTGCACGGCCATCTGGTCGCCGTCGAAGTCGGCGTTGAAGGCGGTGCAGACCAGCGGGTGCAGCTGGATCGCCTTGCCTTCGATCAGCGTCGGCTCGAACGCCTGGATGCCGAGACGGTGCAGCGTCGGCGCCCGGTTCAGCATCACCGGATGCTCGCGGATGACCTCTTCCAGGATGTCCCACACCTCGGGACGTTCCTTTTCCACCATCCGCTTAGCGGCTTTGATGGTGGAGGCGAGGCCGTACAGCTCCAGCTTGGCGTAGATGAAGGGCTTGAACAGCTCCAGCGCCATCTTCTTCGGCAGGCCGCACTGGTGCAGCTTCAGCTCCGGACCGACGACGATGACCGAACGGCCCGAGTAGTCGACGCGCTTGCCGAGCAGGTTCTGACGGAAGCGGCCCTGCTTGCCCTTCAGCATGTCGGACAGCGACTTCAGCGGACGCTTGTTGGCGCCGGTGATGACGCGACCACGGCGGCCGTTGTCGAACAGAGCGTCGACGGCCTCCTGCAGCATGCGCTTCTCGTTGCGGACGATGATGTCCGGCGCCTTCAGCTCGATCAGCCGCTTCAGACGGTTGTTGCGGTTGATGACGCGGCGGTACAGGTCGTTCAGGTCGGACGTGGCGAAGCGGCCGCCGTCCAGCGGGACCAGCGGACGCAGTTCGGGCGGGATCACCGGAATGACTTCCAGGATCATCCACTCCGGACGCGACTGCGAGGCCAGGAAGGCGTCGATCAGCTTCAGGCGCTTGACCAGCTTCTTGCGCTTGGCTTCGGAGTTGGTGTCGCGCAGATCCTCACGGCAGCGCTTCTTCTCCTCGTCGAGGTCGAGCGCGGACAGCATGATGCGCAGCGCTTCGGCACCGATCGACGCGGTGAAGGCGTCCTCGCCGTACTCGTCCTGGGCGTTCAGGTACTCTTCCTCGTTCAGCAGCGAATGCAGCTTCAGCGGGGTGAGGCCCGGCTCGATGACGACGTAGTTTTCGAAATAGAGGATGCGCTCCAGATCCTTGAGCGTCATGTCGAGCAGCAGACCGATGCGGCTCGGCAGCGACTTCAGGAACCAGATGTGCGCGACGGGAGACGCCAGTTCGATATGGCCCATGCGCTCGCGCCGGACCTTCGACAGCGTAACCTCGACGCCGCACTTCTCGCAGATGATGCCGCGATACTTCATGCGCTTGTACTTGCCGCACAAGCACTCGTAGTCCTTGATCGGGCCGAAGATGCGGGCGCAGAACAGGCCGTCGCGCTCCGGCTTGAAGGTGCGGTAGTTGATGGTTTCCGGCTTCTTGATCTCGCCGTAGGACCAGGACCGGATCCGCTCGGGGCTCGCGATCTGGATGCGGATCTGATCGAAGCTCTGCGGCCCCTGGACCTGGCCGAAAATGTTCATCAACTCATTCATGACCGTCTCCCGCTGGCATCGCCGCGTTGTCGGTTAAGGGCAGTGCATGACCCCGGAGCGGTGCTCGCACCGTTCCGGGGTTTGGTCACGTCAAATCGGCTCAGTAGGACCGCTGGTTCAGTTCGACGTTAAGGCCGAGCGAGCGCAGCTCCTTGACCAGCACGTTGAACGACTCCGGAATGCCGGCCTCGAAGTTGTCGTCGCCGCGGACGATGGCCTCGTAGACCTTGGTGCGGCCGGACACGTCGTCCGACTTCACCGTCAGCATTTCCTGCAGCGTGTAGGCGGCGCCGTAGGCTTCCAGCGCCCAGACCTCCATCTCACCGAAGCGCTGACCGCCGAACTGGGCCTTACCGCCCAGCGGCTGCTGCGTGACCAGCGAGTAGGGGCCGATCGACCGGGCGTGGATCTTGTCGTCCACCAAATGGTGCAGCTTCAGCATGTAGATGTAGCCGACGGTGACCTTGCGGTCGAAGGTTTCGCCGGTCCGGCCGTCCACCAGCGTCGACTGGCCCGACCGGTCGAAACCGGCACGCTCCAGATGGACGCAGATGTCCTCCTCGCGGGCGCCGTCGAAGACCGGCGTCGCGAAGGGCACGCCCTTGCGCAGGTTGCCGCCCAGCTCCAGCAGCTCGCCGTCGGTCATGTCGGCGATGTCCTCGTTGTAGGTCACCTCGCCGTACGCCGACTTCAGCGTGCTGCGCAGGGCCTCCAGCTGGGGAGCGCCTTCCGCCTTCTGGCGGATCGCCAGACGGTACTGGTCGACCGCGCGGCCGATCTGCTTGCCGAGACCCGAGGCCGCCCAACCGAGGTGGGTTTCCAGGATCTGACCGACGTTCATGCGCGACGGCACGCCCAGCGGGTTCAGCACCAGATCGACCGGGGTGCCGTCCTCAAGGTACGGCATGTCCTCCTGCGGGATGATGCGCGAGACGACACCCTTGTTGCCGTGACGGCCGGCCATCTTGTCGCCCGGCTGCAGCTTGCGCTTCACCGCGACGAAGACCTTGACCATCTTCATGACGCCCGGCGGCAGCTCGTCACCGCGCTGCAGCTTGTCGACCTTGTTCTCGAAGCGGTCCTGCAGGGCCTTGATCGAGTCGTCGAACACCTTGGCCAGGTTCTCGACGGTCTCCATCACCTGCTCGTCGGCGATGGCGATCTGGCGCCACAGGCCCTTCGACAGGCCGGCCAGAACCTCCTCGGTCAGGACCGTGCCACCCTTCATGCCCTTCGGGCCGGACTGCGCGGTCTGGCCGAGCAGCACTTCCTTCAGGCGGGTGTAGAAGCTGCGCTCCAGAATGCCGCGCTCGTCGTCGCGGTCCTTGGCCAGCTTCTCGATCTCGGCGCGTTCGATGGCGAGTGCGCGCTCGTCCTTGTCGACACCGCGGCGGCTGAACACACGGACCTCGACGATGGTGCCGACGACGCCCGGCGGCAGGCGCAGCGAGGTGTCGCGGACATCCGAAGCCTTCTCGCCGAAGATGGCGCGCAGCAGCTTCTCTTCCGGCGTCATCGGGCTTTCGCCCTTCGGCGTCACCTTGCCGACCAGAATATCGCCCGGACGGACTTCGGCGCCGATGTAGACGATGCCGGCCTCGTCGAGGTTCTTCAGAGCTTCCTCACCCACGTTCGGAATGTCGCGGGTGATTTCCTCCTGGCCCAGCTTGGTGTCGCGGGCCATGACCTCGAACTCCTCGATGTGGATCGAGGTGAAGACGTCGTCCTTGACGATGCGCTCGTTGATGAGGATCGAGTCCTCGAAGTTGTAGCCGTTCCACGGCATGAACGCGACGAGCACGTTCCGGCCGAGCGCCAGCTCACCCAGGTCGGTCGACGGACCGTCGGCCACGATGTCGCCAGCGTTCACCCGGTCGCCCACCTTCACCAGCGGACGCTGGGTGATGCAGGTGTTCTGGTTGGAACGCTGGAACTTCAGCAGGTTGTAGATGTCGACGCCCGGCGCCGTGCTGTCCGAGCTGTCGGTGGCGCGGACGACGATGCGGGTGGCGTCAACCTGGTCGACGATGCCGGAACGCTTGGCGACGATGGTCACGCCGCTGTCGCGGGCGACGGTCGCCTCCATGCCGGTGCCGACCAGCGGCGCGTCGGCCTTCACCAACGGCACCGCCTGACGCTGCATGTTCGAGCCCATCAGCGCGCGGTTGGCGTCGTCGTTCTCCAGGAACGGGATCAGCGCCGCGGCGACGGACACCAGCTGCTTCGGCGACACGTCGATCAGGTCGATCGCCTCGGGCCGGAACATCAGGTATTCACCGCCCTGGCGGCAGGACACCAGATCGGCGGCGAAGCTGTTGTCGGGGTTCAACTCGGCGTTCGCCTGGGCGACGACGTAGCGGCCCTCCTCCATCGCCGACAGATAGACCACCTCGTTGGTGACCTTGCCGTCGATGACCTTGCGGTAGGGGCTCTCGATGAAGCCGTACTGGTTCACGCGGGCGTAGGTCGCCAGCGAGTTGATCAGACCGATGTTCGGACCTTCCGGCGTCTCAATCGGGCAGATGCGGCCATAGTGCGTCGGGTGCACGTCGCGCACCTCGAAGCCGGCGCGCTCGCGGGTCAGACCGCCCGGGCCGAGAGCCGAGAGACGACGCTTGTGCGTGATCTCGGACAGCGGGTTGGTCTGGTCCATGAACTGCGACAGCTGCGACGAGCCGAAGAACTCGCGCACGGCGGCGGCCGCCGGCTTCGCGTTGATCAGGTCGTGCGGCATCACCGTGTCGATCTCGACCGAGCTCATACGCTCGCGGATCGCACGTTCCATGCGCAGCAGGCCGACGCGGTACTGGTTCTCCATCAGCTCGCCGACCGAGCGGACGCGGCGGTTGCCGAGATGGTCGATGTCGTCGATTTCGCCGCGGCCGTCCTTCAGGTTCACCAGAACCTTCAGGATCTCCAGGATGTCCTCCTTGCGGAGAACGCGCATCTGGTCGTCGGTCTGGAAGTTCAGGCGCGCGTTCATCTTCACGCGGCCCACGGCCGACAGGTCGTAGCGCTCGCTGTCGAAGAACAGGCCCGAGAACAGCGCCTCGGCCGATTCCAGGGTCGGCGGCTCGCCCGGACGCATGACGCGGTAGATGTCGATCAGGGCATCTTCGCGGCTGGCATTGCGGTCCGCATTCATGGTGTTGCGGATGTAGGCGCCGACGTTCAGATGGTCGATCGCCAGCACCGGCAGCTCGTCGACGCCGGTCTTCTCCAGCTTGTCGAGGTCGCTCGCCGACAGCTCGTCACCGGCTTCGAACAGGACTTCGCCCGTGCGCTCGTTGATGATGTCGACGGCGAGGTAGCGGCCGGTCAGCTCCTCGGTGGAGACCTGCTGCTCGGTCAGGCCGGCTTCGACCAGCTTCTTGATGACGCGCGGGGTCATCTTGGTGCCGGCCTCGGCGACGATGGCGCCGGTGGAGGCGTCCACGAGGTCCGAAATCAGCTTGACGCCCTTCATCCGCTCGGCGCTGAACGGGGTCTTCCAACCGCCGGCCGAGCGCGTGTAGGTGATGGTGTCGTAGAAGTAGTTGAGGATCTCTTCCTTGGCCATGCCCTGCGCCTCGTAGGGCAGCAGGTCCTTGCGGTTGGCCTTGCGCTCGGCGCGCAGCGCCTCGGTCTCCGCGCCGTCCAGAGCGAACAGCAGCGTGGTGGCCGGCAGCTTGCGGCGGCGGTCGATGCGGACGTAGACGAGATCCTTGGCGTCGAACTCGAAGTCGAGCCAGGAACCGCGATAGGGAATGACGCGGGCGGCGAACAGATACTTGCCCGACGCGTGGGTCTTGCCCTTGTCATGGTCGAAGAAGACGCCCGGCGAGCGGTGCATCTGCGAGACGATGACGCGTTCGGTGCCGTTGATGACGAAGGTGCCGTTGGCCGTCATCAGGGGCATGTCGCCCATGTAGACGTCCTGCTCCTTGATGTCGCGGATCGAACGGAGGCCGGTATCCTCCTCGACGTCGAACACGGACAGGCGCAGGGTCACCTTCAGCGGGGCGGCGAAGGTCATGCCACGCTGCTGGCACTCCTCGACGTCGTACTTCGGCTGCTCAAGCTCGTACTTGACGAAATCCAGCACCGCGCGGTCGGAGAAGTCCTTGATCGGGAAGACCGACTTGAACACTTCCTGCAGGCCCAGGTTCGCCCGCTTTTCCGGGGCGATGTCCATTTGCAGGAAGTGGTCGTAGGAGCTGCGCTGCACCTCGATGAGGTTGGGCATCTGGGTGACTTCCGGGATGCGCCCGAAGCTCTTCCGAACACGTTTACGACCCGTAAAGGATTTGGCCATGGATGTCCCCAAACGTCTGTACGTGATGCGCGTTATACCGACCGTTCAACCGACCGCAGGGTCAAGCCGACTGGTGTCGACCGGTCCCGAGGGCGCCCGCGCGGGCCATCCCCATGATGGGGACGGAAAGAGCCGGGCCGGGCAAGCCCGGTCCGGCGGAAGGCAGAAAACGCCGTGCGGCGGCAGGTTCCCTGGGGAACCGACCGCCGTCCGGCGTGGAACTGTATGATCCGTAACGCAACAAGGTCTTACTTAATATCGACCTTGGCGCCGGCCTCTTCAAGCTGCTTCTTGATCTTGGCGGCCTCGTCCTTCGTGGCGCCTTCCTTGACCGGCTTCGGAGCGCCCTCGACCAGGTCCTTGGCTTCCTTCAGGCCCAGGCCGGTGATCGCACGGACTTCCTTAATCACGTTGATCTTCTTGTCGCCGGCATCGGCGAGGATCACCGTGAACTCGGTCTGCTCTTCGGCCGGAGCGGCAGCGGCAGCGGCCGGGCCAGCGGCGGCAACGGCCACCGGAGCGGCGGCGGAGACGCCCCACTTCTCTTCGAGGAGCTTCGACAGCTCGGCGGCTTCCAGGACGGTCAGGGCCGACAGATCGTCGACGAGCTTCTGCAGATCAGCCATGTTACTACTCCAAACGACTTGAGTTCTGGGGATGGAAAAAAACGAGTGAGTCGAGCCGGCCTTGCGGGCCAGCTCAGGCTGCCTCGTCGTCCTTCTTCGCGTAGGCAGCAAGCACGCGGGCGACCTGGCCACCCGGAGCCTGGAGAACACCGGCGATACGGGTCGCCGGGGTCTGGATCATGCCCACGAGGCGGCCACGCAGTTCGTCCAGCGACGGGAGCGAGGCGAGGGCCTTGACCCCCTCCGCGTCCAGAATCTGGGTGCCGAGGCTGGCGCCGACGATCTTGAGCTTCTCGTTGGTCTTCGCGTAGTCGGCCACCACCTTGGCAGCCGCAACGGGATCCTTCGAGTAGGCGATCGCCGTCGGTCCCTTGAAGAGACCGTCCAGACCTTCGAACTGCGTCCCCTGAAGGGAACGACGGGCGAGCCGGTTCTTCGTCACTTTGAAGCTGGCGCCAGCAGCCCGAACCTTCGCACGCAGGTCGGTGACTTCCTTCACCGTCAGGCCCAGATGGTGGGTGACCACCACCAGGCCCGTGTCCTGGAGCTTCGATTGCAGAGCCGCGATCGTCGCTTCTTTTTGTGTACGATCCACGGATCGCCTCCTTGCACAGAGGTTTACATGAACCCCCTGCCCTTGCGGGCGGGAGGTCCGGCGAACCTGTCCCAGAAGTTCAAGCCGTTCCTGATCCGGTGGACCCGCCTTGACGGGGTCCGGAATGGTCAACGGGTTCAACTCCTGTCTGCGCCGGTGAATTTTAAGCCCTCACCTTCCGGAGAAGGGGCGGACACCTGCGGTCTCGGACAGGGGTGGGTGGCGTTCCGCCGGGGCAAGCCCCCTTGGATCATCCACCCGGTCGTCGCCGGCACCCGAAGGCACCGGCGGCGAAAGACGGTCGATTACGCCGCGGCGCCGGCCGCAGCCGACACGCTGGTGAGATCGAGCTTCAGGCCCGGGCCCATCGTCGACGAGAGCGAGACCTTCAGCAGGTACTGGCCCTTGGCGCCGGTCGGCTTGGCACGGGTGATGGCATCGACGAAGGCGCGGATGTTCTGGACCAGCGCCTCTTCCGAGAAGCTGACCTTGCCGACGCCGGCGTGGACGATACCGGTCTTCTCCGCACGGAACTCCACCGCGCCGGCCTTGGCGGCCTTCACGGCGCCGGCGACGTCGGGGGTCACGGTGCCCAGCTTCGGGTTCGGCATCAGGCCGCGCGGGCCGAGCACCTTACCGAGCTTGCCGACCACGCCCATCATGTCGGGCGAGGCGATGCAGCGGTCGAAGTTGATGTTGCCGGCCAGGATCTGTTCGGCGAGATCGTCGCCGCCGACCACGTCGGCGCCGGCGGCCAGAGCCTCATCGACCTTGGCGCCACGGGCGAACACCGCCACGCGGACGGTCTTGCCGGTGCCGTTCGGCAGATTCACGACGCCGCGGACCATCTGGTCGGCGTGGCGCGGATCGATGCCGAGGTTCATCGCGATTTCGATGGTCTCGTCGAACTTGGCCTTGGCGGCACCCTTGACCAGGGTGACGGCCTCTTCCAGCGAGTAGAAGTTGTCGCGGTTGACGCTCTTGTAGGCGTCGGTCAGACGCTTGCCCAGCTTCGCCATAGGATCAGCCCTCCACCACTTCGAGGCCCATCGAGCGGGCGGAACCGGCGATCATGGTCGCGGCGGCTTCGACGTCGTGCGCGTTCAGGTCGACCATCTTCTTCTGGGCGATCTCGCGGATCTGCGAGGTCGTGACCTGGCCGACGAAACCGCCCTTGCCGGGGGTCGTCGAGCCCTTGTCCTTGCCCGAAGCCTTCTTGAGGAAGTAGCTGACCGGCGGGGTCTTGGTCACGAAGGTGAAGGTGCGGTCGCCGTAGGCGGTGATGACCACGGGAATCGGCATGCCGACTTCCAGGTCCGCCGTCTTGGCGTTGAACGCCTTGCAGAACTCCATGATGTTCAGACCGCGCTGACCGAGCGCCGGGCCGATGGGCGGCGACGGGTTCGCCTTGCCGGCCGGAACCTGCAGCTTGATGTAACCGACGATTTTCTTCGCCATCTCACAACCTCCTGGGACGACGCCTCACGCCTGTGACCGGATGGTCCGGCGCGGCGTCGCGGGGTTTTGCGGTTCGGCCATGGCGAGCCTCCCGCAACAGAATGGAGCCACCGATGCAAGCACCGGCAGCTCCGACACGAAAAACTGTGGAACCTTGCGCTTAGATCTTTTCGACCTGCGTGTATTCCAGTTCGACCGGCGTGGAGCGGCCGAAGATCGACACCGCCACCTTGAGGCGGGACTTCTCTTCGTCGACTTCCTCGACGACGCCATTGAACGAGGTGAAGGGACCGTCGCTCACTCGCACCTGCTCGCCCACCTCGAAGGTGATCGAGGGCTTGGGGCGCTCAAAGCCTTCCTGCACCTGATGGATGATCCGCTCGGCCTCCCGCTGGGAAATCGGCTGCGGCTTGCCGCCACCGCCCAGGAAGTCCGTAACCTTCGGCGTGTTCTTCACCAGCGACCAGGATTCGTCGGTCAGGTCCATCTTGACGAGGACATAGCCAGGGAAGAACTTGCGTTCCGTGTTGATCTTGGAACCCCGGCGCACTTCGACCACTTCTTCGGTCGGGACCAGGATTTCCTCGAACTTGTCTTCCAGACCCTTCTGAGCCGCCTTCTCGCGGATGGCCTGGGCGACCTTTTTCTCGAAACCCGAATAGACGTGAACGACGTACCAGCGCGCTGCCATGTCTTAGCCTCCCAGCCCAAGGATCAAGCGAACGGCAACCGCCAGCACCTGATCGACGACGAGGAAGAACAGGGCGGCGAGCACGACCATGACGAACACCATGGCGGTCGTGATGCCGGTTTCCTTGCGGGTCGGCCAGGTGACCCTGGCTACCTCGCGGCGGACCTCGCGCGCGAATTCTGCGGGATTGACTTTAGCCATCGTGCGAACCGTGCGAGCTCCGGAGCGACTGTGAGGGCGCCGCTTTTACCCTAAACCGTTATTGGGACGGGATGGCAGGAGTGGAGGGGATCGAACCCCCAACCCCCGGTTTTGGAGACCGGTGCTCTACCAATTGAGCTACACTCCTATCTCCGTCCGGCCACACCTTTCGGCGTGGGACGCCGCTTAAAGCATTCTTTAGGCGGCGGTGTCAAGTCCTTTCGACCTGACTTTCGGAATAACTTTTTAGAACGGCTTTCCGGAAGCCCAACCGTACTCTTCAGCCAGATAAAACTCCCCCGCCGGACCGAAGCCTGGCAGGGGAGGCAGGCTTATAACATCACTCGACGATCTTGGCAACGACGCCGGCGCCGACGGTGCGGCCGCCTTCGCGGATGGCGAAGCGCAGGCCTTCGTC
>NZ_LGQY01000103.1:0-15637 GCF_003116065.1 Azospirillum sp. TSO5
GCCTCCCCCTCCCCCGCCGCCCGTCACGCAGCCGGATCCCACTCCGGAGCCCGTCCCTGATCCGACACCGGTCCCCACCCCGGATCCCAGTCCCGATCCCACTCCCGTCCCGCCCGCCGATCCCGCCTCCACCCCCTCGACACCGGCCGCCGGCGGGCAGTTCAACGCGCTTGCCTACATCGCCTCCTATCCCGACCTGATCGTCGCCTTCGGCACCAACACCGAGGCCGCGACCCAGCATTACCAGCAATATGGACAGGCGGAAGGGCGGACAATCACCTTCGACCCGCTGGCCTACACCGCCTCCTACCCCGACCTGATCGCGGCCTTCGGCACCAACACCGATGCTGCGGCCCGGCATTACATCGAGTTCGGCTACAGCGAGGGGCGGCATCCCAACTTCGATGGGCTGGACTACATCGCCTCCTATCCGGACCTGATCGCGGCCTTCGGCACCGACGCCAACGCCGGCACCCGCCATTTCATCGAGCATGGCTCCGCCGAGGGGCGCAGCGTCACCTTCGACGGCTACAACTATCTGGCCGCCAACCGGGACGTCGCCCTCGCCTATGGCCTCAGCCCCGACGCCGCGGCCACCCATTACATCCAGTTCGGCCGGTCGGAAGGCCGCCCGGCCCAGGGCTTCGACGCGCTGCGCTACATCGCCAGCAACCCGGACCTGATCCAGGCCTTCGGTCCCGACGTCCAGGCGGCCGAAATCCACTATGTCCAGTTCGGCTACAGCGAGGGCCGGTCGCTGACCGCCTTCGACCCGGCGGCCTATCTGGCGAGCCATCCGGAGGTCGCCACGGAGTTCGGCACCAGCGACGCCGCGGTCGAGCTGGCCTACATCAAGCGCAGCACCTCCTCCGAAACAGTGGCGATGCCCGCCTTCGCCGCTATGACGCCCATCGCCGTCACCATGCTGGCGGCCGGGATGACCGGATCGGAGACGCTGGGGATCGACGGCGGCTTCCACGACGCTTCGTCGTCCACCCTGGCGTCCGGCCTGCTGGCGGCGGGGGATGGCGGGCTGTCCACCCGGCAGCGGACGGAGCTTCCGGCCTGAGGTTGGAGTTGAGGATGGGCCTGAGGAGGAAAAGGGCGGCCTTGGGGCCGCCCTTTCCTCAGCGGCCCTTGCGCTCGGTCTTCTCCATGGAGGGCAGCGCCACGTCGATCAGCAGCCGGTGGCCGCGGTCCTTCTCCGGGGCCAAGGTGGAGACGGCGAGCAGCCGGACGGCATCCCCCTTGGCGTCGCCCTCCTCGTCGCTGAACAGCAGGCGGGTGCCGGTGCCGCTCCGCTCCGCCCGGTAGGCGAGCGTCGTTGCCGGCAGGCGTCCGGACGGGGCGGCCTGCCACAGCGTGCCGGGAAGCATCACCTCCAGCCGGCCGTCGGGGCGGCGCACCGGCGTCTCGAAGCGCGGGTCCTGGTCGAGGTCGAGCACGACGCGCAGCCCGTCGCCGCCGTTGGCGGTGCGGATGCGCTCCACATGGCGGGGCATCGCGGAGGCCGCCACGGTCTGGACACCAGTCGGGCGGGTGGGCGCGTCGGGGGCCGGCTTGACGCCGGGACGCAGGATCTCCACCGCCGGCTCCGTCCGCAGAGCGGGGGCGCCGTCCTGCGGCTCGGGCTTCGCCGCCGGGATCGGGGGGGCCGGAGGTTGGGGAGCAGGGATGGAGGTTGAGGCTGGCTGTGCCGCCGGCTGGGTCTCGACAGGCTGGAGTTGGGCCGGCTGGACTTGTGACGGCTGTTGGGGGGCGGGCTGCGCGGGAGCCGGCTTGGCCGCGTCCCCGGCCTGTTCCGCGAAGCCGCCGCGGCGGCCCTCGGTGCGGCCCTGCCGGACGTAGTGGGCATAGCCGCTGGAGAGCTGCCCGTTGCGGACGGCGGCGGCGACGTCGGGGTTGGCGGCCAGATAGGCCCGTTCCCGCCAGCCGGTCGGCGGCGCCAGGGTGGTGTCGATTTCCGCGGAGCGGCGCCAGTTGGACAGCAGCGACGGCATCGATCCCTGCAGCCCCAGCCCCTCCACCGCCAGCGACAGCCACAGGGGCGTCAGCAGCAGGAATAGAAGGCGCAGGAGCTGGGGGATCGGCGACAAGGCGGGGGGTGTCCGGCGAAGGGGGAGACGGCACCGGTCCCGGCGGTCCGGCTGTGCTGCATGCCTACTCCCAAGCGCCTCGTCGGGTCCAGGAAAAGCGGTTGGAGAGAAGCCGTGCCAAACCGTTCGGCCATCCCTCCTTTGAACGGCGACGATGCGGGGTACCCCATCGTTCGGGTGGCCGTGGGGGAAGGCGATGCTCACCTTCGAATGGCCGCAGCCGTTCGGCGCCACCCCTTAGAGTTTCGGAACCGGGAAGCCTTCATGGAACAGATGCGAGACGGATCGCCGGCCGATCCGGCGCGGGACCCCTCCCCCCCACTCTCCAATGGCCAGCCCCAGGCCGAAGGTCCCCATCCCGGCTCCAATTCCGGGCCCAATCCCGGCTCAAATCCAGGACCCCGTCTCGATCCCGGCATCGCCGGGCTGGTTTCGGCTCTGCGCATGCTGGGGATTCCCGCCGATTATGACGGCGTGCGCCATGCCTGCGGCGGCGAATCCCCCGACCTGACCGGGCTGGTCCGCCAAGCCCACCGGCTGGGCGCCAAGGCCCGCGTGGTGAAGACCAAGTGGGAACGGCTGGAGCGCACGCCGCTGCCGGCGCTGGTCCCCGGCCCCGACGGCGGCTTCCTGGTGCTGGCCAAGGCCGGCAACGACCGCGTGCTGGTGCATGACGCGGCGACCAACCAGACCCGCATCCTCGACCGCGAGGGGTTCGAGCCGCTGTGGAGCGGCCGGCTGATCTGCCTGGGGCGCAAGGGCACGCTGGGCATGGGCCAGCCGCGCTTCGACGCCCGCTGGTTCGGGGCGGTCGCCTGGAAATACCGCGGCATCCTGGGCGAGGTGCTGCTGGCTTCCTTCTTCATCCAGCTGTTCGCGCTGGTGACGCCGCTGTTCTTCCAAGTGGTGGTCGACAAGGTGGTGGTGCATCGCAGCCTGGGCACGCTGGACGTGCTGATGGCCGGCATGCTGGCGGTCATCCTGTTCGAGGCGGTGCTGGGGGGCCTGCGCACCTACACCTTCGCCCACACCGCCAACCGGCTGGACGTGGAGCTGGGGGCCAAGCTGTACCAGCGGCTGCTGTCGCTCCCCATGGGCTATTTCGCGGCGCGCCGGGTCGGCGACAGCGTCGCCCGCGTGCGCGAGCTGGAGACGATCCGCAACTTCATGACCAGTTCCACCATCACGCTGGTGCTGGATCTGCTGTTCACCGTGGTCTTCCTGGGCGTGATGCTGGTCTACAGCCCGATGCTGACGGCGATCGTCGCGGCCTCCTTCCCCGTCTACATCGTCATCAGTCTGGTGGCGACGCCGATCCTGCGCCGCCGGCTGGACGAGAAGTTCGCCCGCGGCGCCGAGAACCACAGCTTCCTGGTCGAGACGGTGTCGAGCATCGAGACGGTCAAGGCCATGGCGGTGGAGCCGCGCATGCAGCGCCGCTGGGAAGACCAGCTGTCCGGCTATGTCCGCGCCGGCTTCCGCGCCGGCAACCTGAACAACGTCGCCAGCCAGTCGGTGCAGTTCGTCTCCAAGATCTCGACCATGCTGGTGCTGTGGCTGGGGGCGAAGCTGGTGATCGAAGGCAGCCTGACGGTGGGCGAGCTGGTGGCCTTCAACATGTTCGCCGGCCGCGTCGTCCAGCCGGTGCTGCGCATCGCCCAGCTGTGGCAGGACTTCCAGCAGGTGCGGCTGTCGATGCACCGCATCGGCGACATCCTGAACACCGCGCCCGAACCGCTGCAGAGCGCCGGCCGCGCCGCCATGCCGGCGATCAGGGGCGACCTCACCTTCGACCACGTCACCTTCCGCTACCGCCATGACGGGCCGGAGACGCTGAGCGACGTGTCGCTGCACATCCCGGCGGGACAGGTGGTCGGCATCGTCGGCACGTCCGGCTCGGGCAAGA
Organism: Azospirillum sp. TSO5; assembly: GCF_003116065.1. NCBI lineage: Bacteria > Pseudomonadati > Pseudomonadota > Alphaproteobacteria > Rhodospirillales > Azospirillaceae > Azospirillum > Azospirillum sp. TSO5. Next base: position 4,003 of record NZ_LGQY01000103.1, read on the forward strand.
GCACGCTGGCCAAGCTGCTGCAGCGCTTCCATGTGCCGGAGCGCGGGCGGGTGATGGTCGACGGCACCGATCTGTCCACCGCCGACGCGGTGTGGCTGCGCCGGCAGATCGGCGTCGTGCTGCAGGACAATGTCCTGTTCTCCGGGTCCATCCGCGAGAACATCGCGCTGACCGATCCGACCATGGAGATGGGCCGCGTCGTCGCCGCGGCGAAGCTGGCCGGTGCCCACGACTTCATCGTCGAGCTGCCCGACGGCTACGACACCGTGGTGGGGGAGCGCGGCGCCAGCCTGTCGGGCGGGCAGCGGCAGCGCATCGCCATCGCCCGCGCGCTCGTCACCAACCCGCGCATCCTGATCTTCGACGAGGCGACCAGCGCGCTCGACCATGAATCGGAGCGGATCATCCAGGCCAACATGCGCCGCATCTGCGCCGGTCGCACCGTGCTGATTATCGCCCACCGCCTGTCCACTGTCGCCATCGCCGACCGCATCGTCACCGTCGAGCGCGGCCGCATCGTCGAGGACGGCGCGCCCGACGAGCTTCTGCGCCGCGGCGGCCGTTACGCGACGCTGTTCCGCGGCCAAATGGGGGGCCAGATGGGGCAACTGCCGGGCGGGAACCCGCCGCCGACGGACGGGCTGATCGAACAGCGGGCCGCGGGCTGAGGGGAATGAACGCCATGAGCAAGACGACCGCCGCGGTGAAGGCCACTCCCTCCGCGCCCACCCCTCCCGCCTCCACTCCCGGTGTGAAGCCGCCGGCCAACGCGCCGGGCACGCCCGGCGGTCCGCGCCCGCCCACCAAACTCCAGGGGCGGCCGCAGAAGCGGCGCCGCGACGAGATGGACTTCCTGCCCGATGCGCTGGAGATCCTGGAACGGCCGCCCTCGCCCACCGCGCGCATCTTCACCGGGGTCATCATGCTGGCCTTCACCGCGGCCTGCGCCTGGGCGTGGTTCGGCCATGTCGACGTGGTGGCGGTGGCGCAGGGCCGGGTGGTGCCGAGCGGCCGGACCAAGACCATCCAGCCGATGCAGACCGGTGTCGTCCGCGCCATCGACGTGGAGGACGGCCAGCTGGTCAAGGCCGGCCAGACCCTGATCGAGCTGGACCCGACCGAGGCCGCCGCCGACCGCGACCGCATCCGCTCCGACCTGTCGGCTGCCCAGGCCGAAGCGGCGCGGCTGCGCGCGGCGCTGGAGGTGGTGAACGGCAAGCCCGACGCCACCTTCGCCCCTCCGGCCGGCCTGTCGGCCGATCTGGCGCGGATGCAGAGCCAGCTTCTCGCCAGCCAGATCGCCGAGCAGCGCGCCAAGCTGGCGGCGCTCGACCGCGAGGAAGCCCGGCGCGAAGCCGACCGCGCCACCGTGGTGCAGACCATCGCCAAGCTGAACGCCACCCTGCCGCTGATCCGCGAGCGGGCCGACGCGCTGTACGACCTGTCGAAGCGCGGCACCTCGTCCCGCTTCCAGTATCTCCAGCTTCAGCAGGATCTGGTCGGGCAGGAGCAGGAGCTTCTGGTCCAGAAGATCAAGCTGACGGAGGCCGATGCCTCCATCGCCGCCACCGCCGAGCAGCGCCGCCAGACCGAGGCCGAGTTCCGCCGCCAGCTCTACACCAACCTCGCCGAGGCCGAGCGCAAGGCCGCCTCGCTGGAACAGGAACTGGCCAAGGCGGAGCAGCAGGTCGATCTGCTGCGGCTGACCGCGCCGGTGGACGGCTATGTCCAGCAGCTGGCCGTACACACGGTGGGCGGCGTGGTGACCACCGCCCAGCCGCTGATGGTCATCGTGCCGGAGGACAGCCATCTGGAGGTCGAGGCCTTCATCCCCAACAAGGACATCGGCTTCGTCCAGACCGGACAGGTGGCGGAGGTGAAGGTGGAGGCCTTCTCCTTCACCAAATACGGCCTGATTCCCGGCCGCGTCGCCTCGCTGTCCAGCGACGCCGTGCAACAGCAGCAGCAGGCCGACAAGGGGACGGACAAGAGTGGCACCAAGGCGCCGGAGGCCGGATCGGTCTATGCCGCCCGCATCGCGCTGGACCGCGACACGCTGGAGGTCGACGGCAAGCAGACGCGCCTGCAGCCGGGCATGACGGTCAGCGCCGAGATCAAGACCGGCCGCCGCCGCATCGCCGACTACCTGCTCTCCCCCCTCTCGCGCAGTGCCCAGGAAGCGATGCACGAGCGGTAGGAGCCTCTCCCAGAATCCCCCTCTCCCCCCCGGGGAGAGGGTCGGGGTGAGGGGGATGCACTGCGAGGATTTGGTGGGGATCTGAGAGTGCGCGACTCTTGAAGATCCTCGCCGCGCGACCCCCTCACCCTAACCCTCTCCCCAGGGGGGAGAGGGGATCTTCATTCCGTTACGCCGCCACCCCATGCGCCATGTCGTGGGCGTCGTACCAGGCGTGCAGGCCGTGGGCGGCGTCCTCGAAGGCCGGGAAGGTTTCCGGCATCCAGGCCGTCGTGACGTCGGCCGTCCCGTGCGACGCCGCATTGGCCGACACGGCGTGGCCCAGCAGGTCGCTCGCCTGAAGCTCGGCCACCTGCGCCTGGGCCGCGGGGTGCGCACCGAACAGGCTCTTGTCGGCGGCGACCACCAGCGTGCCGTTCCACCACATTCCGCTCTGGCCCTTGACCACGTCGCGCGCGTCGAGCGCGCCCTTGTCGTAGGTCACCGCGGCGTCGGTGGCGGCATAGCGGTGGCCGTTGACGCTGACGCTGTCGACGAACAGGTTGCGGTCCTGGCCGCCGGCGAAGCCGTCATTGTCGTACTGGACCTGCACCTTGTGGGCGCTGTCGGCCGAGACGGTGGCGGTGAAGGCGTAGTTCTTGGCCGCAGTGCCCACCGTGGCGCCGCCGACGGCATGGCCGTCGACCAGCAGGGTGAAATGGGCGTTGACCCCGGCGGCCGCCGCGCCCTTGGCGTTGACCAGGATGGCGGCGCTGGTGGTGGCGGGGGCGCCGGTTCCGGGCACCGTCGTCGTGCCGTAGAGCTGGCCGATCTTCGTCAGCAGCGCCTGGGTGTTCAGGTCGGTGTAGCCGGTGCCGGCGATCGGCGTCCCGGTCTGGTGCGCCAGCGACAGGAACTCGTCCTGGGTCAGGGCGCTGCCGCGCAGCGCGATCGCCTCCTGCTGGGCGAGCGCCACCGCGGCGGTCACCGCCGGCGCGGCGAAGGAGGAACCGTTGCCCATCAGCGTCCGCCCGGCCAGATCGGTCAGCCGGATGTCGGTGCCGTCGGCGCAGAGGTCGGTGATGCCCGGGACGCGCTGGGCCCAGCCCGGCATGGTGCCGTCGCCGCCCGACGCGCTGACGCAGATCGTGTTGTGGTCGGCGGCGAAATAGGACACGTCGGTCGCCGTCCCGTTCTGCCCGGCATTGCCGGCGGCGGCCGACACCAGCACCCGCTTGGCGGCGAGGCTGGCCAGCTCGTCCGACAGGATGGTCGTGGTCTCCGAGGTGGCGGAGCCGCCGGCCAGCGACAGGTTGACGCCGACGATGTTGTAGTCCGACGCATGGGCCACGACCCATTGCAGCGCCTGCTCGATCGCTGACCCCGAGGCGGTGGTGGCGCCGTCCGGCATCACCTTCAGCGCGATGATGCCGAGGTCCGGCGCCTGCGACAGGATGGTGGAGGTCACCAGGGCGCCATGGGTGTCGGCGCTGGGGTTGCGCGCGTCGGCGTCGTTGTTGGCGTAGTCGTGCTGATAGACCACGCGCGACGCGGCCTCCCAGGTCGGTGACCAGCCGCTGTCGATGACGACGACCGTCTCGCCCCGGCCGGTATAGGTGCTGTTCGCCATGCTGTCGGTCCCCGTCCTGCTGCCGTCGATAAGATGCGGGACGGAGTATGGCGGCTGGCGGTGTGGCCTTCGGATGATAAGGACGGGGCGGATTGTGGGCGCTCCACCCTTATGCGTCGTCGCATAAGGGTGGAGCGCAGAAGGATCAGGTGAGGTCGTCCAACTCCACGCGCAGGGCCTCGGCGATGCGCTTCAGGGCATCCACCGAGCCGTTCCGCGTCCCGGCCTCGATCTGCGAGACGTAGGACTGCTTAAGGCCGGCGGCTTCGGCGAGCTGGGTCTGCGTCAGGCCGCGATGATCGCGGAACACCTTGACCGGATGCTCCCCCTCCAGCAGCCGCGCCGCGACCTCGTCGGGGAAGGTTTCGGGGGAGGCATTCCGATAGGCGTCGTATGCCTGGATCGCCGCGGCTTCGTCGGCGGCCTCGCCATTGCGGATGATCTGTGCCGGGTTGATCATGGATAATCCTCAATGTAGGCGGTTCTCGTGGCGTAGCGGCAGTATTGCTTTTCGCAATGCCTCTTCCAACGACGCTGAGAAGATTCGCGGCTTTGAGGGAGTATAAGTCTGGCCCCCTCCGTCCCGCGCCCCACCTGTAAAAGGACGGTCAGGCGAGACGGAGCAGTGCTGTGCGAGGGGTGTGGATGAGGGTGCCGGTCCATTATCGCTGGGGGTTCGCCGCCCTGGTGTTCCTGCCGTCCGCCGGAGCCGCCCAATCTCCCGCCGCCCCTCCTCCCGGCGCGCCGGTGCTGGAGTTGCCGGTGCGCTGCCGGATCGGGGCGGAGTGCTTCGTCCAGAACTATGTCGATGCCGATCCGGGGCCGGGGATGCAGGACTTCGCCTGCGGGCGGCTGACCTATGACGGGCACAAGGGGACCGATTTCCGGCTGCCCGACCTGGAGGCGATGCGGCGCGGGGTGGCGGTGGTGGCCGCGGCCCCCGGCACGGTCGCCCGCGTGCGCGACGGCATGGAGGATGTCAGCATCCGGCAGAGCGGCGGCGCGCCGGCCGGGCGGGAGGCCGGCAACGCGGTGGTGGTCGATCACGGCAACGGCTGGGAGACCCAGTACAGCCACCTGAAGCGCGGCAGCATCGCGGTCAGGCCGGGCGACCGGGTCGAGGCGGGCACGCCGCTGGCCGAGGTCGGGCTGTCCGGCAATACCGAATTTCCTCATGTCGATTTCGGCATCCGCCACGACGGCCATACCCTGGACCCCTATACCGGCAAGGAGGCGGGAACCGGCGAGGCGCCGGCCTGTGCCGTTGACCGGAACGCCGCCGACCAGGACACGGCTCCGATGCCGGTGGGCACGCTGTGGAGCGACGCGGCGCGCCGGACACTCGCCTACCGGCCGAGTGCGCTGCTCGGCGCCGGTCTGGCGCCCGAGGCGCCGAAGGCGGAGGTGGCGCGGGACGGCGGCTATGGCGGCAAGCCCCTGCCCGTGGATGCGCCGACGCTGGGGGTGTGGGCGGAACTGATGGGCGGGCGGAAGGGCGACCGGGTGACGCTGGAGGTGACCGGTCCCGACGGCCGCCGCCTGTCCCGCAACGAGGGCGCGGTGCCGCGTCCGCTGGCCGTGCTGTTCTTCGGCACCGAGGTGAAGAAGCCCGTTTCCGGTTCCTGGCCGCCCGGTCCCTACCGGGTGACGGTGACGCTGCGCCATGGCGACGAGACGGTGCTGCGGGAGGAACGGCGGGTCGAGTTGCGCTGAGCGGGTTGAGCGGCAGGCGTTCAAGACAACGCGGAGTAATGGGCAAGTGACAACTGCCATGGCCCTGGCATTTGTCACGAAATGAACACGGACATGCCTCACGAAAGTGTACATCCGAAAGGATGAGACTACCTCCTTATTAAGTATTTCTGCCGTGTGATTGCCCGGTATCGGCAAGGCAATCCGGCAATGACAGACACGCAGCAGGCTTTCTACGTCGCGACCAACGGCAACGATTCCTGGTCGGGGCGTTTGGCGGCACCCAATGCCGACGGCACCGACGGTCCCTTTGCCACGCTGGAACGCGCGCAGAGCGCGATGCGGGCGACCGGCATCCGCGACACCTATGTGCGCGGCGGCACCTATGCCATGGCGCGCACGGTCACGCTGACCGGGGCCGACAACGGCGTGCGCATCATGGCCTATCCGGGCGAGACGCCGGTGTTCAGCGGCGGCGAGCGGGTCGGCGGCTTCACCGCCATCGGCGGCGGGCTCTATGCCGCGCCGACGTCCACCACCGGCCTCGACCTCTTCATCGGCGGGGTCCGGCAGAAGGTGGCGCAGACCGGCGACTGGAACGCCGGCGACGCCAAATCCGGCTGGTCGGTGCTGGAGGCGGCGGCCGGCGGCGCCAGCAAGACCAGCCTGCGCATCGGGGCCGGCGACGGGGCGATGGCGGCGGTGCTGGCCGCCGGGGTCCAGCCGGGCATGATGGTCCAGACCTTCGACACCGAACGGCTGTCCGACAACATCGTCGGCGTCGCTTCCGTCGATGCCGGCAGCCGGACCGTCAACTTTACGCAAGGGGTGAAATACGCTCTGCGCAGCGGCGGCACCTATCGCCTGCTGAACGACGACGCCTTCATCCGCGACGCCGGCGAGTTCGCCTGGCAGGCCGAGACCGGCCGGCTGGTGGTGAAGCCGCAGGACCCCGGCACCCTGCTGGCCCAGGGCGCGGTGGTGCCGCGGCTGGGCACGCTCCTGGCGCTGAACGGGGCGAGCGGCGTCACCCTGCAGGGGCTGACCTTCGCCGACACCACATGGGACGGCTCGGCCCTGACGCTGACCAATTCATCGGGCAACAGCATCGCCGGCAACCGCTTCGTCGATGCCGGCACGGCGATGACGCTGACCGGATCCTCCGGCAACGTGATCGAGGCCAACCGGCTGGAGCATCTGGGGGCCGGCGGCATCAAGGTCGCCTATGGCAGCAACGGCAACCGCATCAGCGCCAACAGCATCGCCGGCATCGGCGAGGTGCTGAAGGACGTCGCCGGCATCCAGCTCTACGGCACCAGCGGCACGCTGGTCTCCGGCAACGACATCCGCAACAGCCCGCGCTACGGCATCTCGATCAAGAACTGGGACGGCGCCACCGTCAACACCGACACGGTGGTGGAATACAACCGCATCTACGACTCGATGACCGAGACCGCCGACGGCGGCGCCATTGAGATGCTGGGCCGCTCCAACGTCGACACCCGCACGACCATCCGTGGCAACGACATCCGCAACGTCGGCGGGCTGGCGACCGACGGGTCGGGCTGGCTCGACCGCCAGAAGAGCTTCGGCATCTATCTGGACGACATGGCCAACGGCGTCGCCGTCCGGGACAACTTCATCCAGAACACCGGCTGGGCCAGCGTCTTCATCCATGGCGGCGATTCCAACAGCGTCACCAACAACTTCGCCACCCTGTCCAACCCGCGCGAACGCTTCATCCGGCTGGAATGGGTGCCGAGCGCCGGCAACATCGGTCTGCTCAGCAACAACAGCGTCACCGGCAACGTCATCTCCTCCTCCACCGGCGTGGATTACTGGGAGTTCTGGACCCCCGGTTCCTACACCGTCACCAACAACCTGCTGCAGGGCGTGCGCGGGCTGACCGGCGGCGACACGGTGTCGTCGGGGCTGTTCGCCAACCCGGCGGCCGGCGATTTCCGGCTCGGCAGCGGAGCGGCGGCAGGCTTGGGAATTCATGACCTGGACTGGGCGCGGATGGGGTCCGCCCCGCTGACGGTGCCGGGAATCCCCAGCCCCGGCGCGGGGAGCGGTGGAGGCGGTTCGGGAGGCGGGACCACCCCGGCGACCGGCACGTCCACGGCCTCATCCGGGCAGGCCTTTTCGCCGCTGGCCTACATCGCCTCCTACGGCGACCTGTCGGCGGCCTTCGGCGCCAATGCCGCCGCCGGCGCGGCGCATTACGCCGCCATGGGCCGGGCCGAGGGGCGGACGGTGACCTTCGATCCGCTGGCCTACATCGCCTCCTACGGCGATCTCGCCAACGCCTTCGGCACCAACGGCGATGCCGGTGCGGCGCATTACATCACCATGGGCCGGGCGGAAGGCCGGGCGGTGAGCTTCGACCCGCTGGCCTATGCCGCCTCTTACGGCGACCTCGCCGCCGCCTTCGGCACCGACCGGACGAGCGCCGAGATCCATTACATCACCATGGGCCGGGGGGAGGGCCGGACGGTGAGCTTCGACCCGCTGGCCTATCTCGCCTCCTACGGCGATCTCGCCGCCGCCTTCGGCACCGACCGGACGAGCGCCGAGATCCACTACATCACCAACGGCCGGGGGGAGGGCCGGACGGTCACCTTCAATCCCACGGCCTACCTGGCCGCCAACAGCGACCTTGCCGCCGCCTTCGGCACCGACACCACCCGGGCCGAGTTGCATTACCTGACCAACGGCCGGACCGAAGGGCGGACGACCGGCTTCAACGCGTCGGGCTATCTGGCGGCGAACGCCGACGTGGCGGCGGCGACCGGCGGCGACCTGACGGCGGCGATGCGGCACTACATCGTCTTCGGCAGGCTGGAAGGCCGGGCGCTGAGCCCCGCCTCCGCACCCCGCGCGGCGGCGATGATTCCCGACAGCGGCATGCTGGCTGCCGCCGGGATGGGGTGAGGCGCCAGCTCTCCCGCCGGCCCTCTACCCCTGCCCCTCTCCCGCCTGACCGGGTGACAAGCCAAGCGTGAGCCGTTACAACGGCCCGTTCGGCGCCGCTGTCCCGCGGCACCCGGATTTCCATGCGGGGATGATGGCCCAGGCTCTTCTCGACACCCCCTTCGTCCAATCGGCGAAGCCCGGTTCCGGCTCCGGTCCGGGGAAGCCGTCCGGACGGCGGTGGCCGCTGCTGGTCAAGCTGGCGGTGACGGTCGTGGTGCTGGGCGCGCTCGCCGCCGGGGCCGACTGGGCCGGCATCGCCGCACGCCTGTCGGCCGCCGATCCGTGGCTGTTCGCCGCCGGCTTCGCCGTGAAGGCGCTGACCCTGCCCTTCGCCTCGCAGCGGTGGCGGGCGGTGGGGCGGGCCGCCGGCTTCTCCCTGACCCGCTGGACCGCCTTCCGCCTGCAGATGGCCAGCGGATTCGTCGGCCAGATCCTGCCGGGATCGGTCGGGGCCGACCTGTTGCGCGGCTGGTTCACCTGGCGGCTCGGCCATCCGGCCGGCCCGGTGATGCTGGCCCTGCTGGTCGACCGGCTGATGGCGCTGCTGGGGGTGGTGCTGATCGGGCTGATCGGGCTGCCGCATCTGGCCGCGGTGGCGCCGCCCGCCGTCGCCGGCACCGTGCTGGCCGGGGCGCTGGTCCTGGCCGTCGCCATGGGCCTGCTGCTGCTGGCCGGGCGCATCCCGCGCGACCGGCTGCCGATCCCGAAGCGGCTGCGCGACGGTGCCCTGGGGCGGACCCTGTGGGGGGCGGTGGCGCAACTGCGCGCCATGGCCGGCAACCCGGCCGCCTGGGCGGCGCTGGGCCACAGCATCGGCGTCCATCTCGCCACCATCACCGCCACCATCCTGTTCGCCCGCTCGGTCGGCCTGCCGCTCGGCTGGCTGGACGGGCTGGCCATCGTGCCGGCCGCCATCGTCGCCGCCGCCTTGCCCGTCTCGCTCGGTGGCTGGGGCGTGCGCGAGGGGGCGATGGTCGCCGGTTTCGCGCTGCTCGGCTTCGATGCCGACGCGGCCCTTCTGGTCTCGCTGCTGATCGGGCTGTCGATCGCCGTCCTGTCGCTGCCCGGCGGCCTGTTCTGGCTGCTGCTGCGCAACGAGACCGCCGACCGGACGGCTGTCCCGACGTCTGCTGTCCCGACATCTCATGGCGGACCCGACGCCTTTCCCACGGATTTCTCCCGATGACCGACCAGCCGACCCCGACGCTTTCCCGGAGCGCTTCCATGGATGCCGCCACGCCGGACACGTCTGCCCCCGCAGCCGTCGAGACGCGCGGCCTCTCCCCGCGCCAGCAGCGCATCCGGTCGCTGTTCGACGCCATGGCCCCCCTGCGCGACCGCTGGGCCGAGCGCAACCGCGCCTTCCACGAGGGCGACCGCGCCTATCTGCGCTTCCTGATTCCGGAAGGGGCGACGGTGCTGGAGATCGGCTGCGGCGTCGGCGACACGCTGGCGGCCCTGAAGCCGTCGCGTGGCGTCGGCATCGACCTCAGCCCGGCGACCATCGCCGTGGCGAAGGCGCGCCATCCGCAGTTGGAGCTGATCGCCGCCGACGCCGAGGATCCGGCGACCATCGACGCCATCGAGGGACCGTTCAGCCACATCCTGCTGTCGGGCACCATCGGCTTCCTCGACGACATCGAGGAGACGCTGCGCCTGCTGCGCCGGGTCGCCACTCCCAAGACCCGCATCATCGTCAGCTATCATTCCCGCGCCTGGGAGCCGATCCTGTGGGCGGCGGAGAAGCTGGGGATGCGCATGCCGCAGGGCCAGCAAAACTGGCTGTCGACCAGCGACATCGTCAACCTGCTGGATCTGGCGGGCTGGGAGCCGGTGCGCCGCGAATGGCGCCAGCTGATCCCGAAGCGGCTGTTCGGGCTGGGCACGCTGGTCAACCGCTACGTCGCGCCGCTGCCGGGCATCCGCCGGCTGTGCGTGCGCAACTATGTCGTCGCCCGGCCGCAGCCCACCGTCGAGGCGGTGACGGTCGACGGCAAGCCGGCCTCGGTCACCATCCTGATCCCCTGCCGCAACGAGCGCGGCAACATCGAGAACGCCATCCGCCGCCTGTCCCGCTTCGCCCCCGACATCGAGGTGATCTATGTCGAGGGCAACAGCCAGGACAACACCTTTGATGAATGCCTGCGCGTCCGCGACGCCTATCCCGACTGGGACATCAAGGTCATGAAGCAGCCCGGCAAGGGCAAGGGCGACGCGGTGCGCGCCGGCTTCGCCGTGGCGCGCGGCGACATCCTGATCATCCTCGACGCCGACCTGACGGTGCCGCCGGAGACGATGGGGAAATTCTATCAGGCGATGGTGTCGGGGCGCGGCGAGTTCGTGAACGGCACGCGGCTGGTTTACCCGATGGCGCCGGAGGCGATGCGCTTCCTGAACTTCCTGGCCAACCGGGCCTTCGCGCGCATCTTCTCCTTCCTGCTGAACCAGCGTTTCACCGACACGCTGTGCGGCACCAAGGTGCTGTGGCGCGAGGATTACGAGACCATCGTCGCCAACCGCCATTACTTCGGCGATTTCGACCCGTTCGGCGATTTCGACCTGATCTTCGGCGCCGCCAAGCAGAACCTGAAGATCGTCGAGGTGCCGGTGCGCTATGCCGACCGCAGCTATGGCGAGACCCAGATCTCCCGCTTCACCCACGGCTGGCTCTTGGCCCGCATGGTGGTGTTCGCCTGGAAGAAGCTGAAGGCGTTCTGAACGCGGTTCCAGTTTGGTGGCTGGCGTCTGCCGGACGTCTTGCGGCGGCATGACGCCTTGCGTCTGTCCCTGTGCTTGGCTATTCAGCTTGGTGCCACATGGGTTACCAACTTGAATGCCTGAGATCCGGGAGTATCTTTACGAGGACGGCCGAAGTCCCTTTGCCATCTGGTTTGACACGCTGGAACCGCGTGCCGCGGCGAAGGTGGCGACGGCCTATGCCAAGATTGAACGCGGCGAGGTTGGAAAGCTGGAGCCCGTCGGTGCAGGAGTGCTGGAGTTCAAGATTAGTTATGGTCCCGGATATAGGGTTTATCTGGCTTATGACGGTACCAAGCTGGTGATCCTCCTCGGCGGCGGTGATAAGAGCCTGACCCGAAAAGAATTGAGTGATTTCAGTCCCTTGTGATTCGATCGATGTTGCGAAGCATGACGAATGACAA
>NZ_LGQY01000157.1:0-15546 GCF_003116065.1 Azospirillum sp. TSO5
GGGCCGCCGCTCAGGCTCCGTCGGCCCCCACCCCCTCCGCCACGATCCGCACCGGCACCCCCTTCGCGGCGGGCGTCTTCGACGCCTCGTCGTGATACCACAGCGGGATCAGCGGGTTCATCTCCGGGTAATACGCCCCGACGCAGCCGCGCGGCAGGTGGAAGGGCGTCACCGTCAGCCCGCCGACCCGGCGGTCCACATCGTCGCCGGCATCGCTCGCCAGCGCCACCACCTGACCCTCCTGCAAGCCGGCGGCGGCAATGTCCAGCGGGTTCATCAGCAGCACGTCGCGGGTGCCCTCGATCCCGCGCAGGCGGTCGGAATAGCCGTAGATCGTCGTGTTGAACTGGTCGTTCGACCGCATGGTCATCAGCCGCCAGCGGCCCGGCGCATCCTCGAAGCCGACGGCGCGCAGGCGGCCCGGTGGGGTGAAGTGGGCCTTGCCGGACTCCGTCTTCCAGATCCGCTCGCGCGCCGGATTGCCGCGGTAGAAGCCGCCGGGGGTGAAGACCCGCTCGTTGAAGCGGTGGAACTTGTCGGGATAGGTCTCCTCGATCAGGGCGCGGATGCGGCGGTAATCGGCCACCCAGTCATCCCAGGTCACCTTCGGGTTCGGCGTCAGGGTCGCCTTCGCCATGCCGGCGACGATGGCGACCTCCGACTTCAGGTCCGGGCTGGCCGGCGTGTTGTTGCCGAGCGAGCCGTGGATGCAGCTTAGGCTGTCCTCCATCGTCACCGCCTGCGCGCCGCTCTCCTGCACATCCTCCTCCGACCGGCCGAGGCAGGGCAGCAGATAGGCGACCTCGCCGTTGATCAGGTGGCTGCGGTTCAGCTTGGTCGCCACCTGCACGGTCAGGCGCATGCGCGTCCAGGCCGCCTCCATCCGTTCGCGCTCAGGAATCGCGCGGACGAAGTTGCCGCCGAGGCCGATGAAGGCCTTCACCTCGCCCGACAGGATCTTCTCGCAGGCCTTGACGGTGTTCACCCCCTCCTTGCGCGGCGGCTCGAAGCCGAACAGTTCGGCCAGCCGGTCGAGCGGCACCAGCTCCGGCTTTTCGGAAATGCCGACGGTGCGCTGCCCCTGCACGTTGGAATGGCCGCGCACGGGGGAAATGCCGGCGCCATCGCGGCCGATGTTGCCCTTCAGCAGCCACAGGTTCACCAGCGCCGCCAGCGTCTCCGACCCGTGCACCTGCTGGGTCAGGCCCATGCCGTACATGGCGATGGAGCGATCGGCCTCGACATAGATGTCGGCGGCCTGTTTCAGATCCGCGCGGGTCAGACCGGATTCGTCTTCGATTTCCTCCCAGCCGATGGCGTCCACCCGCGCCTTCATCTCCTCGAAGCCGACGGTGTGCTGGGCGATGAAATCGGGGTCGAGGACATGCTTGCCCTCCTTCTGCCGCTCTTCCTCCGCCGCCAGCACATGCTTGATCAGGCCGGTGATCGCCGCGATGTCGCCGCCGGCCTTCACTTGGAAATACAGGGTGGAGATCTGGGTCTCCTTGCCGGTCAGCATCTCCAGCGGGCTTTGCGGATTGCGGAAGCTCTCCAGTCCCTTTTCCCGCACTGGGTTGAAGGTGACGATCTTCGCCCCGCGCTTCACCGCGTCCTGCAACGGGTGGAGCAGGCGGGGGCTGTTCGACCCGGTGTTCTGGCCGAAGAAGAAGATGGCGTTGCAGCTGTCGAAATCGTCCAGCACGCAGGTACCGACCGGCGAGCCGATGACCTTCTTCAACCCGACCGAGGTCGTCTCGTGGCACATGTTGGAGCTGTCGGGCAGGTTGTTGTGCCCATAGAGCCGCGCGAACAGCGCGTAGAGATAGGACGTTTCCAGGCTGGCGCGGCCCGACGAATAGAACACCGCCTGTTCCGGGTCGATGGCGCGCAACTCCGACCCGATGGCCGCGAAGGCCTCGTCCCACGCGCAGGGCACATAGCGGTCGCTGGCCCGGTCATAGCGCATGGGGTGGGTCAGCCGTCCCTGCTGTTCCAGGTCGTAATCCTTCCAACCCTTCAACTCGGTAACCGTGTGCTCCGCGAAGAAATCGGGCGTGCAGCGCCGGCTGGTCAGTTCCCAGATCGTCGCCTTGGCGCCGTTCTCGCAGAACTCGAAGGTGTGGGGTTTGGCCGGCTTGGCCCAGGCGCAGGACACGCACATGAAGCCGCCGGGCTTGTTCTGCCGGCGCAGCGTGTCGAGCACGGCGGGGGTCGGCCGCTCCTCCCCCATGATGCGGGCCATCGACCCGACCGATCCCCAGCCGCCGGCCGGGCCGTCGTAATGCGGGGTGTCCTTGTCGTCCGACAATCCGTCGATGCTCATGGGATCGGTCTTTCTCTGCGATTCGGTCATGACTTTCAGGGGGCTGGCTGCACTGGCTTCAAGTCCAACTCCTCAGACACGATCCGGTTCCGGCCCTCCGGAATTTCGGCTCAGCCTGTCTTCCGCATGGGTGCGCAGCGCTGCCCGCCGGGCCTTGCCCATCGCCTCGCGCCAAAGAGAACAGGGGGCAAAATAACCGTCTTTGGCAAAGATTCGTCGGATGCGCGGCGTTTTCGCCGCTGCGCCGCGAACGGCATCCAAATACCGGAATTGCTTCTCTGAAGTCATATGACCGCAACGATTTGGCATCTCGACAGTTAGCAGGTCATGCGAAATGCAGGTGTCCTGACCCAACATCATGCACTGTGAACCGCTGGCCTTGAAAAGGACTGCGTTGAGATGCCGGATGTACAGGGATTGCGGGAGCCCAAAGCCAGGCCGCTGATAATCCAACCGATCTGGGATCGGCTGGAGCAGGCGGTCATCGTTACCGACCGGGCTCTCGCCGCGCCGGGGCCGGTCATCCGCTATGTCAACCGGGCCTTCACCCGCCTCACGGGCTATCGGGCGGACGAGGTGATCGGCCGGTCGCCCCGCATGCTGCAATGCGCGCGCACCGACAAGGCGGTGTCCGCCGCCATGAGGCGCGACCTTCGGAACGGCGAGGTCGCCCGCGGCACCCTGGTCAACCGGCGCAAGGATGGCAGCGACTATCTGTGCTCGCTGGTCATCGCGCCGCTGATCGGCCCCAGCGGCGAGCCGGAGCATTTCATTTGCGTGGCGGAGGACCTGAAGGAAGACCGCTCGACATCCGAGGTCCAGCGCCTGTCCACCGAACTGGAGCAGGCGCAGACGCAGATCGAGGATCTGGAGCAGCGCCACAGTGGCGCGAACGAGACGGTCGCGCGCCAGCGCAACGATCTGCGGATGGTCACCGGACGATACCGGGATACGCTGTCGCAACTGGATGCGGTGCAGGAAAGGCTCTCGCTGCGGGAAAGTGCTCTGGACCACCGGAACCGGGAGTTCGACCGCTCCGACGGCGAACTGAACGCCTCGCTGGAAGAGCTGCGCGCCATGGACGAGAAGCTGCGCCTCTCGCTGGAGCGCATCGAGGACGCCAACCTGCAGCTCGCCCGCTCCAACGAGGAACTGCAGCGTCTGCGGGCCGCCGATGCCGACAAGCTCCAGCTTCTCGCCTCGGCCAGCCATGACCTGCGCCAGCCGGTTATGTCGATGGGGCTGTTCCTCGACGTGCTGCGCCATCGGCTGGGCGATGCCGAGCGGCCGATCCTGGGTGGGGTTCTGGCGGCGCATCTGTCGATCCGCACCCTGCTGGACGGCATGCTCGATACCGCGCGCCTCGACGCCGGGGTGCTGACCCCGGCCATCGGACCGGTGCCGATGTGCGACATGCTGGACATCATCAAGGGCGAGTTCACCATCCAGGCGGAGATGCGCGGGCTCCGCTTCCGCGTCGTCGCCAGCACTGCGGTGGTGCACAGCGATGCGCAGCTTCTGGAGCGCATCCTGCGCAACCTCCTTGCCAACGCGCTGAAATACACTGGTTCCGGATCGATCCTGCTGGGCTGCCGCCGCTGTCGTGACATGGAGGGGAACCCCTGCATGCGCATCGAGGTGTGGGACACCGGTCCCGGCATCGGCGAGACGAGCCAGAGCATCATCTTCGAGGAGTTCCGGCAGTTGGACAACCGGGACCGCGATCAGAGGCGCGGTGTCGGCCTTGGCCTCGCCATCGTGGCGCGGCTGGCCCGTCAGCTCGGGCACGGGATCGCGCTGCGCTCGTCGCTGGGACGGGGGTCCGTCTTCTCGGTTCTGGTCCCGCGAAGCCGGAAGGCCGATGGCCGCCGGTACAAGGCCCGGGGCAAGCGCGGGGGGGGAATGAGACGGGGTCGGGGCACAGGCGCGGATTTATGGCCTTGGCACTTCCGGTTCGCTGACCGCTCATCCCCATGCGCCGGAAAGACAGCCGGATGAGAAGGTTCATCCGGGTTGCCGCTTGGCACCAAGGTTGCTGTCGCTCCCCGCAGATCCGGTGGGTGACGGCACTTTCGACCTATGAAAGGGAACAAACGTGGATCATTACGTGCAGCACGACCATGGTTCCGCAGAGCTGGACATGGTGTCTGACCGCCGGACCCCCTCCGACGATCCCCTCAGGTTCCTGATCGTGGACGATCATGCGCTGGTCCGCTACGGCCTGTCGCTGGCCTTGCGGCAACGCTACGAGCAAGCAGTGGTTGCCGAGGCGGGTTCGCTGGCCGAGGCCGTGCGCAAGGTACGCTCCGAGCCGGATTTCACCGCCATCCTCTACGACCTGCAGATGGGCGACAGCGACGAGCACAGCGGCCTGACCGACATGCTGGAGGCGGCCGGCGACGTGCCGCTGATCGTCGTCTCAGGGGCGAGCGACGGCAACGTCATCGCCTCCTGCATCCGCGCCGGCGCCCGCGGCTTCGTCCACAAGGGCTGCGAAGGGGCGGTGCTCGACCAGGCGCTGCCCATCGTGCTGGACGGCGGAATCTTCGCACCGGCGCCGCCGACGCGACCCGACGGCCGACCGGTCCGCATCGCGCTGACCTCCGCCGCCACTCCCGCGCGCAGCGAGAGCGACGCGGTCAACGGGCTGACCGAGCGTCAGCGCGAGGTGCTGCGCCTTCTGCTGGAAGGCCGGTCGAACAAGGAGATCGCCCGCTCGCTGGGGGTGCTGGAGGGAACCATCAAAGTGCATCTGCGCACGGTGATGCAGCGGCTGGGCGTGCGCAACCGCACCCAGCTGGCGCTGGCCACCGTGAAGGCGGGGATCGCGCTGTCGTCCTGAGTTGGCTTGCCGACCGGGCCTATTGCGGCGTCGGGCCGATGCCACGCTGCTGGGCGGCATCCAGCAGGCTGACCAGTTCGCCCGACACCCACCAGCGGCAGCGGCGGCGTTCCTCGGTCGCGACGGTGACGACGCGCTCGATCAGCCTGCTTTCGGCGGCGTTCAGTTCACGGCCGTCGCGCAGCGCCCGCTCGGCGATGGCCAGCAGCGTCTTGTCGATGGCCGTCACCTCGATGGGATAGCCGGTCTCTTCGGCCAGTTCGCACAGCTCGGCCATGACGGACAGCGCATCCTCCCGGCCATAGGCGCCGATCTGCCGGAACAGGCCGGCCAGATGCTCGCCGATCGCCGTCAGCCAGGGATTGGTCGAGGCGGCGATGCCGCGGCGGCGAAGCCGGTGGTTGAAGCCGTTGATGAAGCGCACCGGGTCGATCAGCGGCCGGGCCGAGCTGCTGGCGTTGAGCGTCAGCAGGCGGTGGCTCAGCACCGGCACCACCTCTCCCTCCACCAGCCCGGTCACCCGGCCGACGGCGGCGGACACCGCCGCCCAGTTGCGCCCGCCGCGCTCGACGCCGAAGCCCTGCAGCGCATCGTACCAGCGGAAGGCGCGCTCCTGCAGCCGGTCCACCGTCTCGCCGGCGGTCAACTGCGGCGGGGCAGGGCGGCCGAGATGCAGGTCCTCCAGCTTCTGGCGCAGGCATTGCCAAGCGAACTGCACATGCCCGACCGCCGCCTCGACCAGAGCCGGGTTGGGCGACAGGCCATGGAGCGCCAGCGCCTGATCGGGATCGCGCGATCCGTTCAGCAGGGCCAGGGCGTACTGCATCGCACCTTCGGCACCGCCGCGTTCCGCCATCTCCGACACCATGTGCAGGATGCCGATGGTGTCGCGCGGACGGACGGCGCCCTTCCACAGCGGGGCATGCTCCAGCATGGCGTCCAGCATCGCCAGATCGCCGAACGACAGCGGCGCCACCCCGGTCAGCCCGCGCTTGCGCAGCAGGGTGATCCGCTCGGCGTTGGCGGTCGCCAGCAGCGGCCCGGCCGCGCCGCGCCGGCGCAGAATCTCCAGCGAACGGACGCGAAGCTCCTCCGCCCACTCAGCGGCGGCGGGGGAGGCGAGGACGGCGTCGAGCGGATGCTCGCTGGCGCGGTCGGCGATGTCGGCCTGGACCCGCCCGGCAAGGTCACGCAGATGCGGCAGCAGGGCGAACCACCAGGCGCTGGCGTCGACCACATGCATGCAGCCGGGCGGCCGGCTTTCCGCCAGCATCAGCGCGTCGGTGCGCAGCATCACCGGGTCGAACCAGCCGGTCCAGATGCGCCGGGCATGTTCGGTGCGCGGGCCGTTCAGCATGGCGACGATCAGGCGGCCGACCTCCACCGTCATCTGGTCGTCTTCCAGATGGCCCGCCTGCACCAGTTCGAACAGCTTGGACTTCTGCGCCCGGTCCAGCGGGGCCAGGATCGCCTTGACCTTGTCGAGGCTGACGGCTGCCGGATCCGGTTCCACCGCGTGAAGCGGCACGGTCTGAAGGGAGGCGCTGCGGTTGGGGCGGCCGGCCATGGCGTTCACGGGCGCTGCTGAGTCGCGGCAATTTTAGGTACTGGCACCAATGATTGCTACTGGTATGTCGTGACATATTCTGTCGAGCTGTGTCGGGGCTGTACCTCGCTTGCGGTTTGCCGCTTTTCGCCACCGGCCAACGACACATGAAACGAGATGTATCAAATGCAGCCTAAATTTATTTCATTTAAACGCTAAATCGCATCTTCACACCCGCCGGTCGCAGACCCATTATTCGCAAAGGCCCCGCGTCCAGCATCAAGGCGCCCCGATGATTCCCCAGAAGCTCGCCGATACAAACCCCAGGTTGTTCCCCGTCATGACAAAAGTCGACACCCGGAAGGCCGAACAGCTGGTGGACGATTTCGTCGCCCGCCTGGACGTGGCGGGCCTGCCCGATGGCGAGCGCGCCGAGGTCTACGAGGCGGCGCTGAAGCGTCTGATGGGCCACCTGATCGAGCATGAAGGCTGGCTGGCCGAGGAATTCACCGCCGCCGCCCGGTCGCTCGGCGCTTACTGACTGCTCGCGCTTTCCATCGGCCGCCCGTCCTACCCAGGACCGGCGGCCTTTCTTGTTTCCGGGGGGAGGGCCCCCGTATCTCCCTCTCCCGTCCCGGGAGAGGGCGCTTATCGGCACGACGCCCACCCCTCACCGTTCGTTGAAGCTGTCGGACAGGGCGAAGTAGATCGGCTTCAGCAGATATTCCAGCAGCGACCGCTCGCCGGTGGGCATCTCCACCTGGGTGGTCATGCCGGGCAGGACCGGGTGCTGGACCTCGTCGCGGCCGACATGGTTGCGGCTGAGCGCCACAACCGCCTTGTAGTAGGGGCGTTTCTGTTCGTCCAGGAAGGTGGAGGCGGAGATGCGCTGCAGCGTGCCGGTGATGGCGCCGTAGCGGGCGAAGTCGTAGGTCAGCACCTTCACCGTCGCCTCCTGCCCGACCTGGAGATGGCCGACGTCGCGCGGGGTGACATGCGCCTCCACCGTCATCTCGTGGTCGACCGGGACGATCTGCATCAGGACGCCGCCTTCCGGCACCACGGCGCCGATGGTGTTGATCCGCAGATCCTGCACCAGCCCGCGCACCGGCGACGGCACGGTCAGCCGCTCGGCGCGGTCGTCCAGCTTGGCGCGGGCCTCGCGCAGCTGGGCGATTTCGGCGGTGACGGTGCCCATCTCGGTCACGGCGTCCTGCGACAGTTTGGCCGACTGGTCGAGGATGCGGTTGCCGGCCTCGGTGATCGCCTGCTGGGTGGCGATGATCTGGCCCTCGATCCGCCGCTGCTCGCCCATCAGGCGCGACTGCTCGCGCTGGGTTTCCAGCGATTGCAGCTTCGACGACAGGCCCATGGATTCCAACCTGTTGCGGATGTCGACCGATCCGGTGATGAAGGTGATCTGGTCCTTGATGTTGGCCAGCTGCCCTTCATACAGCGCCAGCTCGGCCTCGCGCTGCGACACCTGGGCCTGCAGCACGGCGATGGCGGTGTCGCGCGCCTTGCGCTGGGTGTCGTAGATCAGGCGCTGGTCGGCGATTTGCGCCTCCCTTTGGGCCTCCGCCTGTGGCGTGCCGGGTCCGGCGACGCGGGCGAAGTCCGGCTCCCGCCCGGCGGCGAAGGCGCGCAGCCGCTCCGCCCGCAGTTCCAGCGTCAGCAGGCGGGCGTTCATCTGCTCGCGCTCGGCCTGGACCTGCTTGGGATCGAAGACGATCAGCGGCTGGCCGGCCTCGACCAGATCGCCCTCCTTGACCAGGATGGCCGACACGATGCCGCCTTCCAGATGCTGGACGACCTGCGAGTTGCCGGACGGCACCACCTGTCCGGCGGTGACGACGGCCTCCTTGACCGGCATCAGCGTGGCCCAGGTCAGCAATGCTGCCAGCAGCAGGACCAGCACGAGGATGGTCGCACGGACCAGCGACAGCGTCGCATCGTCGGCGCTGAGCGATTTGCCGGTGGGGCGGGCGAGGTCTGAGGCGGCCATCTGCGGATCACACTGAATGCGGAAAGGAGGGAGCGAAACGGGTCAGCGCTGCGGCGTGGCGGCGACGCCGGGCGGGCGTTGCAGCCCGATCCCGCCCAGCAGCGCCCCGGCGATGCCGTTGGCGACGCTGCTGCCGCCACCACCCGGACCAGCCCCCGGACCAACCGGGCGGGGACCGGGCAGGCCGCCGGCCGGGTTGGCCGGGGCGATCATGCCGGCGTCCATGGTCAGCACCGTGTCGGCCAGCGTCAGGTGGCTCGGCCGGTGGGTGACCAGGAAGATGGTGCTGTGGCCGCGCAGCGCGGCCAGCGCCGCGTGCAGGGCCTTGTCGCCCTCGAAATCCAGCCGGCTGGCCGGCTCGTCCAGCAGCAGGATGCGCGGCCGGCGGATATAGGCGCGGGCCAGGCAGATCTTCTGCGTCAGGCTTGGCGACAGGCGCAGCGACTGGTTGTCGCCGATGCGGGTGTCCAGCCCGCGCGGCAGTGCCTCCACCTCGTCCAGAGCGCCGGCCAGCGACAGCGCCCAGCGCAGCTCGGCCTCGTCGGCGGTCTGGTCGGCGAAGCGCAGGTTCTGGGCGATGGTGCCGTAGAACAGCGAGCTGGCCTGCGGCACATAGCCGACCGACTTGCGCAGGTCGATCGGGTCCATCTGGCGGATGTCGACGCCGTCGATCCGCACATTGCCGGCCTGTGGCGCATAGAGCCCCAACATCACCTTCAGCAGCGACGATTTGCCGGCGCCGTCCGACCCGACGATGGCGACGATCTGCCCCGGCTTGACGGAGAAGGTCACGCCGACCAGCGCCGGATCGGCATCGTTGCGATAGCGCAGCGACACGCGGGAGAAGGAGACCTCGCCCTTCAGCTTGCGCGGCTGCAGGGTGGCGCAGCGCGACTCGCGCTCCGGCCGGATGCTCATCAGGCCGTTGATCTGGCGGGCGTTGGCGCGCAGCTGCTCGATGCGCGGCAGCATGGAGACGGCGGTCTGCAGCGGCACCATCACCCGCCACAGCAGCATCATCGACGCCATCAGCGCACCCGGCGTCATGGTGCCGGCGAAGACCTGCAAGGCGCCGACGCCGACGGTGGCGAGCCCGGCGACCGGCACCACCAGCCCGGCCAGCGCCGCGTGGGTCGCCGACAGGTTGGCGGCGGTGTGGCCCGACCGCGCGGTGCGGGCCGACAGCCGGTCGTAACGGTCGCGCCAATGGGCCAGCCCGCCGATGGCGCGCAGCGCCGGCATCTTGGCGACCATCTCGACGAAGAATTCCTGCCGTTCGGTGTCGGCACGTGCGGTGGTGCCGGTGCGGGCGCGCACCATCGGGTGGACGGCGGCGCCGATGGCGGCGGTCACCAGCACGGCGCCCAGCGGCACCAGCGCCAGCGGCCCGCCCAGCAACGCCATCACCCCGAGATAGAACAGGGCGAAGGGCACGTCGAACAAGGCCGCGACCTGCCCCTGGCTGATGAAGTCGCGGATCGATTCCAGATCCTTCACCCGGGCGATCTGCGTGCCGATGGCGGCGCGCTCGCTCAACCCCACCGGCAGCATCAGGATGCGCTCGATGGTGGCGTTGCTGATGCTGCGGGCGATGCGGGAGCCGGCATGGGCCAGCGCCCGGCCGCGGATCTGACGCAGGGCGAAGTCGCCGGCGATCACCAGGAACGCACCGACGGCGATGGTCGCCAGCGTGTCGAACGACCCGGTGCCGATGACCTTGTCGTAGATCGCCATGGTGAAGAGCGGGGCGGCGACGGACAGCAGGTTGATGACCGCGCTCAGCCCCAGCACCGCCCACAGCAGCGGCAGATAGGCATGGATGACCGTGCCGACCCAGTTCTGGTTGCCGGCGCCGGCCGCCGCCTCCAGCGGGGTGAAGACATAGGCGGTGCCCTTGCCGAAATTCAGCATCACCGTCTCGCGCGACCGGCCGCTGAAGGCGGTGACGCCGTCGGCGTCGGCGGACAGCAGCGTGTAGATGCCGCCGTCGCGCGCTTGGAACAGGCAGGGCAGCAGCGACGGCTCCGGCCGGCCGAGATCGAAGCGCAGGCTGCGCCCTTCGAAATGCAGGCGCTGGAGCACGTCGCACAGCTCCTCCACCGTCTGCACCTCGGAGAAGTGGGGCAGGGCCTCCGCCAGTGTCTGCGGCGCGCCGCGCCAGCCCAGCGCGTCCAGCAGCGGGACCATGCAGGCGCCGACCGCCGAGGCTTCGGCCAGCCGGCGGCGCAGGATGTCGCCATCGTCATGGGTGGCGCGGATCGGCTCCGCCCCGGTCTTGGCCTCCGCCTCGGCCGCCGGGGCGGCGGTGGCGGCGACCAGGGCCGGCTGCCCGCCGACGCTTCCGGCCTCCGGGTTGCGGGTGACGGCATGGCCGTCGACGATCTGCACCACCCGGTCGGCCAGCGACAGCAGCGACGGACGGCTGGTGACCAGCAGGATGGTGACGCTGCCGCGCAGTTCGTCCAGCGCGCGGCGGAAGGCCTTGTCGGACTCGACGTCGAGGGAGGAGTTCGGCTCGTCCAGCAGCAGCACGGCGGGCTCGCGCACCAGCGCGCGGGCGAGGCAGATCAACTGGCGGGCGCCGCGCGGCAGAGCCTCCTGCGAGGCGTCGCCGACGATGGTCTCGTACCCCTGCGGCAGGCTGGCGATGCGGCGGTCGAGGCCCAGGCGGCGGCAGACCTCCATGGCCAGATCGGCCCGGCCGGGGTCGAACAGGGTCAGGTTCTGCAGGATGGTGCCTTTGAACAGCTCCGGATGCTCGCCGACATAGACGACGCCGCCGATGCCGATCATGGCGTCTGCCTCGGTCAGGGCGCGCACGCCGACCCGCACCTCGCCCGAACCTGGCCGCAGCACGCCCAGGATCAGGCGCAGCAGCGTGGTCTTGCCCGAACTGTTGGTCGCCACCACACCCAGGAACTCGCCCGGCCCGACGCTCAGCGACAGGCCGCTTAGGATCTCCGGCCCGCGGTCGTAGGCGAAGCGGACCTTGTCCATCTCGATGGAGCCGGGGGCCAGCGCCATGCCGACCGCGCCCCCGGCCTTGCCGTCCGCCCCGGCCTTGCCGCCGCCTTGCGGCTGTGCCGCGGCACTGTCGACTCCGACCTCCAGCAGGACATGGCCGATGCGGCGCAGGGCCAGCGACACCGACTGGTAGCGGACCCAGCGGTCGAACAATGCCTGCACCGGCTGCACGCAGCGTCCGGCCAGCATAGAGCAGGCCGTCAGCACACCGGTGGTCATCGTGCCGTCGATCACCGACACGCTGCCCAGGATCACCACCAGCATCATCGTCGCCTGCGCCAGCGTGGCTGCGACGACGGAGGCCGAACCGCTGAGCCGCGCGACGGCGAAATCCTCCTCGCTGCAGCCCTGCTGCAGGCGTTCGTGACGGCGCAGCAGCCCGGCTTCGGCCCCCAGCCCCTTCACGGTATGGACGCCGGCCAGCACCTCGCTGATGAAGTTCAGGCGCCGTTCCTCCAGCGTGTGGCGGCTTTCCAGCGCCCGGCGCATCCGCCGGCCCAGCACGGCGCCGACGATCAGGAACAGCGCCAGCACCGCCACCGGGATCACCGCCAGCCAGCCGGCCAGCAGCGCGATCAGCCCCAGGTAGAGAACGGCGAAGGGGATGTCGATGGCCGACTGCAGCGCCTGGCCCGAATAGAACTCCCGCACCATCTTGATCGCGCGGTAGACCTCGAAATGGGTGCCGATCCCTTGCTGGGAAAAGGCGTTCAGCGGCATGTGCATCAGCCGGTCGATCAGCGCCGCGCTCGACCGATGCTCGATCCGGGCGCCCATCCAGGTGGTCAGCGCCGAGCGCGCGACGCGAAGGATCGCCTCCATCACCGCCGCCGCCCCGCAGCCGATGCCGAGCAGAAGCATGGTGCCGTAGGACTCGTTCGGCAGGATGCGGTCGTAGACGTGCAGCAGCGTGACCGGCAGCGCCAGCGCGAAGATGTTCAGCGCAAAGGACGCCAGGACCAGCATCGCCCGGTCGCGGCGCGGCCCCAGCATGCCCGACAGCAGGCGCCGGGCCGCCTTTTCGGCCGCCCGGTCGCGGCCGGTGGACGCATTGGCCGCGCCGTTGCGCGGTGCGGTGCTGATGGTGGACGGGGATGCGGACTGCAAGACGACCAACCTGTTCACGGAGTTAACCGGGCGCTAATCAACACCACAATTGCTAGTGATAGGTAAATCCGCGAATAGCAACAAAAGGCAACCGAGTGACATAATGTGTTGCGCACACCCCTTCCGAACCTGTGCAAAAGGGGAGGAAAATCAAGCGTTTCCAAGTGGTTTTGTGTCGTGGAACGCAGGCGGCAGGATGGTTGCGATCGTCGGTTCAGCGTCCAAGCTGTTGAAACTCATCACAGGATGTTTCTTATCACAAGCAAGTCAGAACGCTAGAACCTAGGGTCGTGACGAGTGGCGTGGTGCGACTTCGCATCCCTCTTATGGAGCGGTCCGATGGCTGAGGAAGCGGTGCAAGGCAATGTCCCGGCGGTCGACGATCGTCAGATCCTGGACGATCTGACCCTCCTGCAGCAGGTCGATGGCACCCGGCTGGGCGGCGTCATCCATGAGGCGAGCAGCGTCCAGCTGCAGCGGCCCGACGATACGCTGGGCTATGTCCAGACCGACTATCGCGGCGCCGAGGATCTGATGGTCGGCGGCGCGGTGCAGACCGGGTCCGTCGTCGGCGAAGCGGTGGGGGTCGCCACCGACCGGGCGGTGAACGCGCTGCTGCTGAACGGCGATGTCCTGCGCACCGAAGGCACCCGCGGCTCCGGCCCGGCCGGCCCCGAAGGGTCGGGCCTGTCGGAGGGGGAGAGCCGCGAGGGCAACGGCGGCACCGCCGAGCGGGCGGAGCTGCTGTCCAACGCACGCACGACGACCACCTACACCGAACTCGCCGTCGCGCTGCCGGACATCCCCGTGCCAGAGACGCCCGATCAGGTGATCGACGACGGGACCGTCCCCAACGCCGCCCCCGTCACCGTCCTGGACGCCCCGACCGCCACCCCGCCCGACCTTACTGCCGCCACCACGCCGGCGCCGGTGTCCGATACGCCCAGCTTGACGGTGAACGGCGTGTCGGGCGATGAGGACACGGCCATCGCCCTCAACATCGCCGCCGCCCTGACCGACACCGGCGGGACGGAGGTGCTGACCGTCACCCTGTCCGGCATCCCGGACGGGGCGGTGCTGCGCGACGGATCCGGCGCGGTGCTGACGGTGGTGAACGGCAGCATCGTGCTGGCCTCCACGCAGATTCCCGGCCTGACGCTGACCCCGCCGCCCAACAGCGACGACAGCTTCTCCCTGACCGTGACCGCCACCAGCACCGACGGCAGCGCCACCCCCAACAGTGTCACCACCACGTTGCCGGTCACCGTCAATCCGGTCTCCGACACGCCGACGCTCGGCGTCGCGGCGGTGACGGGGGCGGAGGATACGGCGATCCCGCTGACGATCAGTCCGGCCCTGACCGACACCGACGGGTCGGAGACGCTGAGCGTCACCATCGGCGGCATCCCGGACGGGGCGGTTCTGACCAACGCGGCCGGCGAGGCGCTGACCATCTCCGGCGGCTCGATCACCCTGACGCCGGCCCAGCTGGCCGGTCTGGCGATCACACCGCCGCCGAACAGCGATGCCGACTTCACCCTGACCGTCACCGCGACCAGCCGGGACGGCACTGCCGCTCCGGCCAGCACCAGCGTGCCGCTGGTGGTCACGGTGACCCCGGTGACCGACACGCCGACGCTGACGGTCAGCGCCGCGTCCGGCAATGAAGACACCGCCATTCCGCTGACCATCAGCCCGGCGCTGACCGACCTCGACGGCTCGGAAACGCTGAGCATCACCATCAGCGGCGTTCCGGGCGGCGCGACGCTCAGCGCCGGCACCCACAATAGCGACGGGACCTGGACGCTGACGCCGGCCCAGCTCGCCGGCCTGACCATCACGCCGCCGCAGAACAGCGACGTGGACTTCACCCTGACCGTCACCGCCACGGCCAAGGACGGCACTGCCGACCCGGTATCGGTGACACAGACGCTGGCCGTGGCCGTCGCGCCGGTGTCGGACACGCCGACGCTCACCGTCCAGGCGGCGGCAGGCGACGAGGACACGGCGATCCCGCTGACGATCAATCCGGCCCTGACGGACACGGATGGATCGGAAACCCTGAGCATCACCATCTCCGGGATTCCGGACGGGGCGGTTCTGACCAACACGGCCGGCGAGGCGCTGACCATCTCCGGCGGCTCGATCACCCTGACGCCTGCCCAGTTGGCCGGTCTGGCGATTACGCCGCCGGAGAACAGTGACGCGGACTTCACCCTCACCGTCACGACCACCAGTAAGGACGGCGATGCCGCCACGGCAAGCACCAGCGCGCCCTTGCTGGTCACCGTCAATCCGGTGTCAGACACGCCGACGCTGACGGTCAGCGCCGCCCAAGGCAATGAAGACACCGCCATCGCTCTGACCATCAGCCCGGCCCTGACCGATACCGACGGCTCGGAAGCGCTGACGATCTCCATCGCCGGCGTTCCGTCCGGGGCGACGCTCAGCGCCGGCACGCACAATGCCGACGGAACCTGGACGCTGACTCCGGCGCAGCTGGCCGGCCTGACGATCACGCCGCCGGCGAACAGCGATGTCGATTTCGACCTAACCGTCACCGCCATCGCCAAGGACGGTGTCGCCACCGAAGCCACCAAGAGCGAGACCCTGCACGTTACCGTCGATCCGGTGACCGACACCCCGACCCTCAGCGTCACCGCCGCGTCCGGCAACGAAGACACCGCCATCGCGCTGGC
>NZ_LGQY01000170.1:0-15461 GCF_003116065.1 Azospirillum sp. TSO5
CAATGCCATGGTCCGAGACAACAAGGAATGGGAGGCAATGCCACACTCACCATGAAAACAACATGGTTGCTCCCCCGCTTTGCGGGAGAGGGGGCAGGACGCTTGTGCGAGTGAACTGAATTGCGAAGCAGCGGCAGTTCCCTCTCCCGCGAAGCGGGGGAGGGTTAGGGAGGGGGCATCGAAGTCGGCGACTGATATGAAAATAGTCCTTGACCGATACCGCATAAAATCCTAGAACCAATCCTGTCAAGGCGACGGGTCCGCCCCTCGGACCTGCCGCCCGACAGCACCAAAGCTCCCCCCTCGCTTCGGTCCGAAAAGGGCCGGCCGGACACTCGAAGGTCCGGCCGGCCCTTTTCGTTTTCGCGTTTCGCCCGCGGCCGGCGCTGCGTCCCGCACGCATCCCGACAACCGGATGGCGGAACGATCCCTCCCGCCGTCACCGAGCGGGAGCCGCAGGAACGCGAAAGGAAAACATCCCCATGTCGACCAGCATCGCCCAGGCTTTCGTCAAGCAGTTCGAGCGCGAGGTCCACGAGGCCTATCAGCGCATGGGATCCAAGCTGCGCAACACGGTGCGCAGCAAGAACAATGTGCAGGGCGCCTCCACCGTCTTCCAGAAGGTGGGCAAGGGCGCCGCCTCCACCAAGTCGCGCCACGGCGCGGTTCCGGTGATGAACCTGGACCACACGCCGGTGGAATGCGCGCTGTACGATTTCTATGCCGGCGACTGGGTCGACCGGCTGGACGAGCTGAAGACCAACATCGACGAGCGGCAGATCATCGCCAATGCCGGCGCCTACGCGCTGGGCCGCAAGACCGACGAGCTGCTGATCGCCGAGCTGAACAAGTCCGTCAACTATGCCGGCAGCGCCGCCGACGGGCTGACCAAGGCCAAGATCCTGGCCGCCTTCGAGATGATGGGCGAGGCCGACGTGCCGGATGACGGCCAGCGCTATGCCGTCGTCGGCTGGAAGCAGTGGAGCCAGCTGCTGGGCATCGAGGAGTTCGCCAGCTCCGATTATGTCGGCACCGACGAACTGCCCTGGCGCGGCACCCAGGCCAAGCGCTGGCTCGGCACGCTGTGGCTGCCGCATTCCGGCCTGACGCTGAACGGCGGCGTGCGACTCTGCCACTGGTACCACAAGACGGCGGTCGGCCACGCGGCGGGCGCCGACGTGAAGACCGACATCACCTGGCACGGCGACCGCGCGGCGCATTTCGTCAACAACATGATGAGCCAGGGCGCCGCGCTGATCGACACCACCGGCGTGGTCACCCTGCGCTGCCTGGAGAGCTGAGCGGGGGGTGAATTTCCCTCTCCCGTCCCGGGAGAGGGAAGGGGCCCATGCGGAGCATGGGAAGGGTGAGGGGTGATCCAAGGAGCCATGCGGTTCCGGACCCTTGCCTTACCCCTCACCCTCCCCGCGCGTTGCGCGGGTCCCCTCCCTCTCCCAGGGCGGGAGAGGGCATTTTTCCCATTAAAATCCGGAGACTTCGATCCATGGCCTATGCGTCCAAGGATTTGAGCGTGCTCGCCTATGCGAACGGCTTCACGCTCTGGCACTACACCACGGCCGATGCGGCGACCGACGTCGACACCGCCGGCTATTTCAACGGCGCGGCCGACCTGCTGCGGGTGGGCGACATGCTGCTGGCCAACTGCGCGGTCGGCGGCGCCACGCCGGCCACCGGCGTGCTGGTGGTGGCGGCCAGCGCCAACGGGGCGGTGGATGTCGCCAACCTGACGCCGTTCGGCAGCGCCAACAGCGACTGATCCGCCGAAGGGGGAGGGCGCCGCACCTCGACCATAGAGCGCGGCGCCTTCCCGGAACCCTGGAAAGGGAGACCCGTCCATGGCCCTGACCGCCATCGGCCTGTGCGGACGGGCGCTGATCAAGCTCGGCGCCACCGCCATCGCTTCCTTCGACGACGGCTCCGCCGAGGCGGAGGTGGCCTCCGCCCTCTATGCACCGACGCGCGACGCGCTGTTGTCGGCCAATGCCTGGAGCTTCGCCAGCGTGCAGGCGACGCTGCCGCGGCTGGCCGAGCCGCCGGTCGCCGATTATGCCTGCGCCTTCCAGCTGCCGGCCGATTTCCTGCGGGCGCTGGGGGCGGGAGGCGATGGGCGGGGGCGCGGCCTGTCCTATCGCATCATCGGACGGACGCTGCTGTGCGATGCCGGCGCCGTCACCCTGTCCTACATCGGCCGCCCGGCGGAGGAGGAGTTTCCCGCCTTTTTCGATCAGGCGCTGATCGCCCGGCTCGCCGCCGAGTTCTGCATTCCGCTGACCGAAAGCTCGACGCGGGCGGAGCTGCTGGCCCAACTGGCCGAGAGCGAGTTCCGCCGCGCCCGCCAGATCGACGCCCAGCAGGACAGCCAGCCCGGCTTCGAGGACTTCACCCTGATCGACGCGAGGGCCTGATGGGACGGTTGCATCAGGTCAAGACCAACTTCACCGCCGGCGAGGTGTCGCGCCGCCTGCTCGGGCGCGGCGATCTCAAGGCCTATGACAACGGCGCGCTGGCGCTGCGCAACCTGTTCATCGATCCGACCGGCGGGGTAACGCGGCGGTCGGGGCTGGCCTTCACCGCGCTGGCCCGTGGCGACGGCCGGCTGGTGGCGTTCGAGCGCAATGCCGAGCAGACCTATCTGCTGGTCTTCACCGACGGCTGGATCGACGTGTTCCAGGGTGGCACCAAGCTGGCCTCGGTTGCCGCACCCTGGACGTTGACGCAACTGGCGCAGATCACCTGGACGCAGAGCGCCGACACGCTGCTGGTCTGCCACCCCGACCTGCCGCCGCGCAAGCTGACGCGCGGCGACGATGGGGCATGGACGCTGGCGGAGTGGGCCTTCGCCGTCGAGGGGGAGTTGCTGCGCACGCCCTTCCACCGCTTCGGTGATCCGGCGGTGACGGTGACGCCGTCCGGCACCAGCGGGGCGATCAGCGTCACCGCCTCGGCCCCGGTGTTCGACCCCCGCCACGACGGCACCCGCATCCGCATCAAAGGCAAGCAGTTGCAGGTGACCGGCGTGGTGTCGGCAACGCAGGTCAACGCGACGGTCAAGGAGGCATTGGCCGACACCCAGCCGACGACGCAATGGGAGGAGCAGGCCTTCTCGGCATTGCGCGGCTGGCCGGTGTCGGCGGCCTTCCATCAGGACCGGTTGGTGATCGGCGGGTCGCGCGACCTGCCCAACCGGCTGTGGCTGTCGCGCTCCGCCCAGATCTGGAACTTCGACCTGGGCGAGGGGCTGGACGATCAGGCCATCGAGTTCGGTATCCTGTCCGATCAGGTCAACGCGGTGCGTGCCGTCTTCTCCGGCCGGCATCTGCAGGTCTTCACCTCCGGCGCCGAATATATGGTGACCGGCGACCCGCTAACCCCGCAGAGCATGCAGGTCAACCGGCAGACGCGCATCGGCTCGCCGATGGACCGTGCAATCCCGCCGCGCGATGTCGAGGGGGCGACGCTGTTCGTGCCGCGCAACCGGCGCGAAATCCGCGAGTTCCTCTATACCGACACCGAAGCGGCCTATCAGGCCAACGATCTGGCGCTGTTGGCCCGCCATCTGGTGGCCAGCCCACGCGACCAGGATTACGACCAGAACCGCCGGCTGCTGTTCGTGGCGATGGAGGACGGCACGCTGGGGGCGCTGACCGCCTACCGGGCGGAGAATGTCACCGCCTGGACCCTGCTGGAGACCGACGGGGCGGTGCGCTCCGTCGCCGCGGTGGGGGACGAGGTTTATGCGCTGGTGGAACGGCGCGGCGTCTGGACCGTCGAGAGGTTCGACGACGCGCTGAACCTCGATGCCGCGATCACCGGCGAAAGGGGTGAGGCAACCGCAGTGTGGGGCGGGCTGGCGCATCTGGAGGGGCGGACGGTCGCCATCGTCGCTGATGGGGTGATCCGCAACCCCGCCACGGTGCAGGCCGGCAGCGTCACGCTCGACCCGCCGGCGCGCAAGGTCGAGATCGGGTTGCCCTACACCCACCGGATCGAGCCGCTGCCGCCCAACCTGCTGGGGCAGGCGACCGGGGCCGACATCGTCCGGCTGGTCGCCGTCACCTTCCGGCTGGAGGAGACGGCGGCGCTGCGTGTCGATCTGGGGCGCGGGTTGCAGGAACTTCCGCTTCACCGGCTGGGGCCGCAACCGGCAGGCGGGGTGCCGCCGCGCGTGTCCGGCGACCGCCGGTTGCGGGCGCTCGGCTGGCGCTATGACACCGACGTCCCGCTGTGGCGCATCGAACAGGATGCGCCACTGCCCTTCACGCTGCTTTCCGTGACCATGGAACTGAAGGTGAATGACTGATGGGTGGAATCACTCCCCTCGTGACCACGGCGCTGCCGCTGGCGAACTCCGTCATCGGCACCGTGCGCAACGCCGGCGCCGGCCAGTCCAGCGCCGCCGCGCAACAGGCCGCAGCCCAGCAAGCCGCTGCCGAGCTTGAGTACAAGCGCCAGCAGGACGCGGCGCAGGCTGCCGCCGCCCAGGCGGCGCTGGAGCAGAAATACCGCGAGGAAGCGGCGGCGGCCGAACGCAGTGCCCAGGCCGCCGCCGCCGCCCGCCAGCAGCAGGCCCAGCTGGAGGCCGAGGCACAGGCCCGCCAGTGGAGCCATGACGCCGAGTTGCGGCAACGGGAGGAAGAACTCCAACGTCAGAAGGACGAGGCCGCCGCTGCGGCTGCGGCGGCGGCGCGGGCCAAGGAGATGGAGGATTACCGCGGATCCCAGGAACAGACGCTGGCCCAGCTGCGCGCCAGCCAGGAGGAGGCGGTCCGCGCCAAGGAAACCGACGCGCAGACCCAGCTGGCCCAGCTGACCGCCGCGGCGGACGCCGCCGAACAGCGCCGGCTGGCGGCGTTGCGGCAGGCGGTCAGCAAGACTCGCGCCGGGCTGGGCGCACGGGGCGTCACCGCGCAGGACGGTTCGGGCGAGGCGATCCTGCTGGGGTTGACCAACTCCAGCGAGACCGAGCGCAAGGATGCCCAGGCGACCGACCAGTTGAAGCGCGCCGCCATCCAGCAGAGCCTGGACGAGGCCAAGCGCCGCAACCTGCTGGAGTTGTCGCAACTCGCCGACCGTCAACGGCTGGAGTACATGAGCAAGTTCTTCTGAGGAACGGCTCCATCAACCGGAGACCCCCCGATGACCACGTCGCTTCTCATTCCGCGCGGGACCCCGCGCGTGCAGTATCTCGCCGACGGCATGCAGCGGGTCTTCACCTACCCGTTCCCGATCTTCGCCGACGAGGATCTGCAGGTCTTCCTGGGCGCCGCCCTGCAAAGCACCGGCTATGCGATCGGCGGAGCCGGTGCTACCGCAGGCGGGGCGGTGACTTTTGCCGTCGCTCCGGCGGAGGGGACGGTCGTGCTGCTGCGCCGCCGGCTACCGATCGAACGGCGCAGCGATTTCGGCGAGAGCGGACCGCTGCCGGCCTCCGCCCTCAATGGCGAACTGGACCGGCTGACGGCGATGCTGCAGCAGGTGGCGGGCGACCAGGAGCTGATGCTGCGCTATGGCGACAGCGACCTGCCGGCCTCGCCACTGCTGCCGGAGCGGGCCTTGCGCCAGGGCAAGCTGCTGGCCTTCGACAGCGCCGGCAATCCCACCGTCCGCCCGCCGGTGGACGAGGAGGCGCTGGCGACCTATGTGCCGCCGGGCCCCGGGGCCACCGCCCGGCCGGTGCGCGACAAGCTGGCCGACCTCGCGTCGGTGAAGGATTTCGGCGCGGTGGGCGACGGGCTGGTCGACGACACGCTGGCCCTGCAGGCGGCGCTGACCTCCGCCCGCGCGGTGTTCGTGCCGCCGGGGACCTACCACATCGCCAACACGCTGACGCTCGGCCATGGGCAGACGCTGTACGGGGCGGGGCAGGCGTCGGTCATCCGGGGCGCATCCAACGGCTTCGACCTGATCCATCTGCCGGACGGCTACGCCACCCTGTCGGGCCTGCGGCTGGAACAGGGAAAGGCGGGGGTGCGGCTGTTCGGGCGCGATGGGCCTTGCGTGCAGAACAGCCTGACCGATCTGACCCTGTGGGAGCCGGAGGTGGGGCTGCTGTTCGACGGCTACATCGACCCGAACCTGCCCTGCTATTGGAACAACATCGCCCGCGTGCTGGTGGCGCGGCCGTCGCGCCATGGGGTGTGGCTGACGCGGACGGGGGCGGGCGACACGCCGAACGCCAACCGATTCCACGCCGTGCGGGTCTATTCGCTGTCGGCGCCGATGACCGGCTGCGGTTTCCTTGTCGAGCAGGGGCGCTTCAACAACTCCTTCTTCGACTGTGAGGCCAATCTGTGGCCGCAGGCGGAGGCCTGTTTCCGCGTCGGCGCCGTCACCGACAAGACGCTGATCGTGAATTTCTATGCCGAGTCGCTGGGCGCCCTGCCGAACCTGCAGCTGGATGCCGGGTCGGTGGAGACGGCGATCGTCAACCTGTTCTCCGCCGCCGCCGGGCCGGCGATCCTCGACCGGTCGGGCGGGCAGTATACGGCGGTCAATGCCGGCTATCCGGAGAAGAACCGGCTCCAGCGCAGCCGCGTCACCGAACTGGTGGTGGAGGCTCTGCGCTATGACACGGAGTATGTGGAGCCGGCCACCGGCGGGGTGGTGGCGCTGGACCTGACCAGCTCGGTCTATCTGGCCAGCGCCTATGGCGGGGCGGTGGAGTTGCGGCTACCCAAGGCCGGGGACGCCAACGGCCATGCGGTGACGATCAAGCGCACCGATGCATCGACCAACCCGTTGACGGTGACCGAGACCGGCGGGCCGGGGCCGGATGGGCGGACGCTGTCGCTCGGCAACCGGTACGACTTCGTCACGCTGGTGTCGAACGGCGCCGGCTGGTGGATCGTCGCCGGGAATAGCCAGCCCGGCAACGCCCACTATCACGACACCCCCGGCCTGTTCGAGCCGGACCTGAACCAGCAGCTTTATCTGGTCAGCGCCTGGAGCGGGGCGGTGGAGGTGCGGCTGCCGGCGCCGTCGGCCGCGCATGCGGTCGGGCGGACGGTCACCGTCAAGAAGTCCGACACCGGCGGCAACCGCGTCACCGTCACCCAGGTTGGTGGCGGCGGACCGGACAGCGAAGCCATCGCGCTGATCGCGCAGGGCCATGCGGTGACGGCGATGTCGAATGGCGCCGGCTGGCACATCCTGGGGCGGAATCCATGACGGGGAAGGACGACGACAGCTTCGCCGGCTTCGTCCAGGGCTGGAACGGGATGGTCGAGTTGAAGACCCCCGCCCACCACGCGGATATGGCGGGCTGGCTGGAAAAGCATATGGCCGGGCCGAACCGGCGGATGCTGCTGATGGCCTTCCGCGGGTCGGGCAAATCGACGCTGGTCGGGCTGTTCGCGGCCTGGCTGCTGCTGCGCGATCCCAACCGCCGGCTGCTGGTGCTGGCCGCCGACCTGAGGCTGGCGATGAAGATGGTGCGCAACGTCAAGCGCATCCTGGAACGTCATCCCGGCTGCAGCCATCTGAAGCCGCCGAGCAAGGAGCGCGACCAGTGGGCGGCCGACCGCTTCACCGTGGTGCGGCCGATGGAGTTGCGCGACCCGTCGATGGCAGCGGCCGGCATCGGCGGCAACATCACCGGCAGCCGCGCCGACGTGGTGATCTGCGACGACGTGGAGGTGCCGCGCAACGCC
Source organism: Azospirillum sp. TSO5 (assembly GCF_003116065.1). Classification (NCBI taxonomy): domain Bacteria; kingdom Pseudomonadati; phylum Pseudomonadota; class Alphaproteobacteria; order Rhodospirillales; family Azospirillaceae; genus Azospirillum; species Azospirillum sp. TSO5. Next base: position 7,671 of record NZ_LGQY01000170.1, read on the forward strand.
GACACCGCGGTGAAGCGCGCGGCATTGCGCGAGCGACTGTCGGAACTGGAGTATGTGCTGGTGCCGGGCGGGGCGCAGCTCTATGTCGGCACGCCGCATGCGCAGGACAGCCTCTATGCCGAGGAGACCGACGACGGCAGCCCGCCCTTTCTCGACGGGTTCGAGCGGAAGGTCCTGCCGGTCTACACCGAGGATGAGCAGGGCAAGCGCACCTACGCCTGGAAGGAGCGCTTCGGCGAGGCGCATGTCGCCCGCATCCGTAAATTCACCGGTCCCAACAAATTCACCAGCCAGATGCTGCTGCGCCCGGTCAGCATCACTGATGGGGTGCTGAATGTCGACAATCTCGGCCGCTACGACGCGGAGCTGGAGTATCGCGAGGCGCTGGGCCGCGCGGTGCTGACGCTGGACGGGGTGAAGCTGGTGTCAGCCACCTGCTGGTGGGACCCGGCCTTCGCCCGGCCGGTGGGGGAGGGCGACGGCAGGGTGAAGAGCGGCGACGGCAGCGTGGTCGCCGCGGTGTTCGCCGGGGAGGACAAACGCCTCTACCTGCACCGGGTGCGGTATCTCGCCGTCGATCCCAAGGCGCCGGAGACGGAGGCCGACCAGCAATGCCGGCAGGTCTCCCGCTTTTTGGCCGACAACCATCTGCCGGCGGTCCACATCGAGATCAACGGCATCGGCCGCTTCCTGCCCGGACTGTTACGCGAACGGCTGCGCAACGACCGGCTGGCCGCCGGGGTGGTGGAGGAGTTCAGCCACACGCCCAAGGTCCGCCGCATTTTGGAAGCCTTCGACGCGCTGCTGGCCGACCGCCGCCTGCTGGCCCACCGGCAGGTCTGGGAAACGTCGTTCATCCGCGAGATGCGCGACTGGCGTCCGGACGGCCGCTATCGCGGTCCCGACGACGGGCTGGACGCGGTGGCCGGCTGCCTGGGCGCCGAACCCTTCCGCTTCGACCGCAGCACCGCCCCGTCCGACCGCCGCGCCGACTGGCGCGGTGCGGGTGCGGTGATGGCGGAAGCGGATTGGGAGCTTTGAGTCGATTCCTCACCACACGAACGGGAGACCCCGATGCATGATGCCCTGACTGGAGGCCTGGATCTCGCCTGGTGGATCACCGCTGTCGAGCTGCCGGCGATGGGCGGGCTGTTCTGGCTGATCGCGCGGGTGCGCAAGGATGCCGACAGCGCGCTGGACGATCTGCGCAGCCGGGCCGAGGAGGCCCAGGCGCAGGTGCGCGAGAGCCTTGCCGCCTACAAGCTGGAGGTCGCGAAGACCTATGTCTCCTTCGCGACGCTCAAGGACGTGGAACAGCGCCTGACCGACCATCTGCTGCGGATCGAGACCAAGCTCGATTCGGGTTTCATGCCGTTCGAGGGCGGGCGGCGCTGACCGGGGCCTTGACCTGGACCGGGTGGGCCGGCTCAGTCGGCGTGGTGGATCATCGCCTGATAGATCTTCCAGGCGACCTCGACCGACACGCCGCCGGCCCGCGCGCCGGCAGCCAGCATGGTGGCGCTCGGCTTCAGCGGGACCGCGGTCTGACCCGGTTCGCACAGCGCGCCCATGGCGGTGACCGAGCCGCCCAGGTCCGCGTCGCAGGGCTGGGTCTTCTTCATCAGGCTCATGGAAATCGCGTTCATGGCGGGTCCTCCGTTGACTTGGAACTGTCACAGCAAAAGCGGTGCCAACCGGTGCGAACGGCCTGAAGTCAGGGAATCGCGGAGGTTGAGAGGGCGAAGCGGCCGATCCGGCGGAGAAGGACGGCGCCGAATTTCAAAAATACCCGCAAAATGCCGAATAGTTTCGAGTGTGCTTTGCAAAATGCAACGCGCGAAGCGTGCGGAATTGCATTCGGGGAGTCGATCTTGCGTTGTGCCGGGATGAGCAGAGCGGGGCGTTTCCAAGGTACTGCGACGCTGCGGCTTCGAGGTCTCTGGCCGGTGGCCGCGCGTTGCGTTAGTGTCCCACCGTCATGACCGACCGCATCATTCATCACATGTGCCGCGCGGACGAGTGGGACGCCGCCCGCCCGGCCGGCCGCTATCCCGGCTCGTCCCAGGATGTCCAGGACGGCTTCATCCATTTCTCGACCGCCGCGCAAGTGACGGAGAGCGCCGCCAAGCACCGCGCCGGCCAGGACGGCCTGCTGCTGCTGACGGTGGACGCCGACCGGCTGGGCGACGCCCTGCGCTGGGAGCCGTCGCGCGGCGGGCAGCTGTTCCCGCACCTCTACGGGCCGCTGCCGGTGGATGCCGTGCTGCGCGTCGATCCGCTGCCGCTGGGACCGGACGGGCGCCATGTCTTCCCGGCCGGCTTTCCCTTCACCCTTCAGGACCTCGTTCCGTGATCGACCTCTATCCGCTTGCCGGGCCGCTGCTGTTCCGCTTCGACCCTGAGACCGCGCATGGCCTGACCATCAAGGCGCTGAAGTCCGGACTGGTCCCACCGGCCCGCGGCAAGGATGAGCCGGCGTTGCACACCCGCGTCTGGGGGCTGGACTTCACCAACCCGGTCGGGCTGGCCGCCGGCTTCGACAAGAATGCCGAGGTGGTCGACGCCATGCTGAACCTGGGCTTCGGCTTCGTCGAGCCCGGCAGCGTCACCCCGCGGCCCCAGCCCGGCAATCCGCGCCCCCGCCTGTTCCGGCTGGTGGAGCAGCGCGCGGTCATCAACCGCATGGGCTTCAACAACGAGGGGCTGGAGGCCTTCGCCCAGCGGCTGGAACGCCGCCGCGACTCCGGCAAACGCGCGCCCGGCATCGTCGGCGCCAACCTGGGCAAGAACAAGGACACGGTGGACGCCGCCGACGATTATGTGATCGGCGTGCGCCGGCTGGCGCCGCTGGCCGACTATCTGGTCGTCAACGTCTCCTCTCCCAACACGCCGGGCTTGCGCGCGCTCCAGGGCCGCGACCCGTTGCGCGCCCTGCTGGAACGGGTGCTGGAGGCGCGGGCGTCCTGCGGCCTGACCCGCAACCCGCCGCTGCTGCTGAAGATCGCCCCCGACCTGACGGTGGAGGACAAGAGCGACATCGCCGCGGTGGCGCTGGAGAGCGGCATCGATGGACTGATCGTCTCCAACACCACCATCGCCCGGCCCGACAGCATCCCGGCGGCGATGCGCAGCGAGGCCGGCGGCCTGTCCGGCGCGCCGCTGTTCGAAGCCTCCACCTCCGTCCTGCGCGAGATCTACGCGCTGACCGGCGGCAAGCTGCCGATCATCGGCGTGGGCGGTGTCGCGACCGGCGAGGACGCCTATGCCAAGATCCGCGCCGGCGCGTCGCTGGTGCAGCTCTATTCGGCGATGGTCTATGCCGGTCCGGCGGTGGTCCACCGCATCCGCCGAGAGCTGGCGGAACTGCTGCGCCGCGACGGCTTCCGCTCGGTTGCCGAGGCGGTGGGGGCGGATCACCGCTGAGGGTCCGCAGGATGCGGCGGGCAGGAGCGTAGCATTAACGGATCGTCAAGCGGGTGTCCCGACAGTGAGGAACCCGCCACGGTTCCGTGTCATGCTCCTGTCAGAGGCTGCGCACCCGTGAAGGCCCTGACCGCCGACCTCCGCCCCGGAACCGCCGCCTCATCCGCGGCCGTTCCCTTTACCCTGGTTCCCGCGATGACCCTGCTGACGCACCTCGTCTATGCGCTGGCCTATCTGATCGCCGGGGTTTCGGCCGGTGCGGCGCTGTGGGCGCTGCGTCCGGAGGCCGATCCGCTGGTGGCGTGGCTGGCCGGCGCGCTGGTGGTGCTGGCCGGCGCCCTGGTCCATGACGTGGTGACGCGGCTGGAGCGCGAACGCAAGGCCGCCCGCCGCATCGCCCGCCTGAACGACCGGGTGGAGGAGCTGGCCCATCTGCTGGAACAGCAGCTCGCCGCCGATTCCGGCGCCCAGCCCGATGGTGGCGTCCGCTATGACGCGGTGATGCAGGAGGTGAAGCTTCTGCAGTCGCTGGTCGCCCGCCTGACCGAACGGCGCGCTCCGCGTCCGCCGGCCGCAAGTGCCGAGCGCCGTCCCGCGCCGGCCCCGTCCGCCGCCGCGCCATCTGCCATTTCTCAGGCCGCGCCGGTGGCGGCGCCGATGGACGATGCCGCAGTGCTGGAGGCGGTGCGCGACGCGCTGAAGGCCGACCGCATCGATGTCTATCTCCAGCCCATCGTCAGCCTGCCCCAGCGCAAGCACCGCTTCTACGAGGTGTTCTCACGTGTGCGGGCCGCAGACGGGCAGCAGATCATGCCCGACCGCTATCTCGACATCGCCGAGCGTGAGGGGCTGATCGCCACCATCGACAACCTGCTGCTGGTCCGCTGCGTCCAGCTGATCCGCGAGACGGAGCGGCGCCAGCACGCCATCGGCTTCTTCGCCAACATCTCCGCCGCGACGCTGGCCGACGCGGAATTCATGCGCCAGTTCCTGAACATGATGGCGCAGAACCACGCCCTGGTGCCGAAGCTGGTGTTCGAATTGAGCCAGCACGACCTGCGCGTCGGCGGGGCGGTGACGATGGGCATCCTGTCGCAGCTGGCGCGGCTGGGCTTCCGCTTCTCCATGGATCAGGTGACCGACCTCGCCATCGACCTGGACCGGCTGCTGCGCCACGAGTTCCGCTGCATCAAGCTGGACCGCGCCCTGGTGCTCGACCCCGCCAATGCCGGGCGCATCCGCGAGCTGCGGCACCGCTGCGCCGCCGAGGGCATCGACCTGATCGTCGAGAAGATCGAGACGGAGAACCAGCTGGTCGAGGTGCTCGACACCGGCTTCGACTTCGGCCAGGGCTACCTGTTCGGCGAACCGCGGTTGAGCCGGAAGCCGGAGTGAGGCGTGTAGGCAAGTGCCTGCCAAGGAACCAATGCCGAGTTGTGGCGGCATTGCAGCGTTGGTCTGTCCACACCCTTGATTTCCGCCACCGCGCTTGACATTCCCCCACGCGGCGATGGAAATTTCGCGTTCCCGGCCAAGTCCGGGCACCCGATGCGGGTGAGACCAACACTAGTGAAATGGTGACTTCGGTGACGTCCAACATCGCCATCACGCTGCCCGACGGCAGCGTGCGGGAGTTCGACCGGCCGGTGACGGGGCTTGAGATTGCCCAGTCCATCGGTTCGCGCCTGGCCAAAGATGCGCTTGCCGTCAAGATCGACGGCACGGTGAAGGACCTCACCACCACCGTCACTACCAACGCCAAGATCGAGATCGTCACGCGCAACCACGCCGACGCTCTCGAGGTCATCCGCCACGACGCCGCCCATGTGCTGGCCGATGCGGTGCAGAAGCTGTATCCCGGCACGCAGGTCACGATCGGTCCGTCGATCGCCACCGGCTTCTACTATGACTTCGCGCGCGACGAGCCGTTCACGCCCGAGGATCTGGAGAAGATCGAGGCGAAGATGCGCGAGATCGTCGGGGCCGACATCCCGATCGTCCGCGAGGTCTGGGACCGTGACGAGGCAATCGCCTACTTCAAGAAGCTCGGCGAGCATTACAAGGCCGAGCTGATCGAGGCGATCCCGCAGGGCGAGCCGGTGTCGATCTACCGCCAGGGCGACTGGCTGGATCTGTGCCGCGGACCCCACGCCATGACGACGGCCAAGGTCGGGCAGGGCTTCAAGCTGATGAAGGTGGCCGGCGCCTATTGGCGCGGCGACAGCCGCAACCCCATGCTCCAGCGCATCTACGGCACCGCCTGGCGCGACGAGAAGGAGCTGAAGGCCTACCTGCACCAGATCGAGGAGGCGGAGAAGCGCGACCACCGCAAGCTGGGCAAGGAACTGGACCTGTTCCATGTCCAGGAAGAGGCGGTCGGCTCGGTCTTCTGGCATCCGAAGGGCTGGACGCTCTACCAGACGCTGGAAACCTACATCCGCACCAAGCTGAAGGCCGCCGGCTATGTCGAGGTCAAGACGCCGCAGCTGATCGACAGCTCGCTGTTCAAGGCGTCGGGTCACTGGGACATGTATGGCGACAACATGTTCAAGGTGGAGGCCGACGGCGGCGAGAAGCTGCTGGGCATCAAGCCGATGAACTGCCCCGGCCATGTCCAGATCTTCCGCCACGGCCTGCGTTCCTACCGCGACCTGCCGATCCGCATGGCGGAGTTCGGCGCCTGCCACCGCAACGAGCCGTCGGGCGCGCTGCACGGCATCATGCGCGTTCGCGCCTTCACCCAGGACGACGCCCACATCTTCTGCACCGAGGATCAGGTGCAGAGCGAGGCGGCCGAGTATTTCAAGCTGCAGCTCGGCGTCTACAAGGACCTGGGCTTCGACAAGATCTCGGTGAAGCTGGCTCTGCGTCCGGATGTCCGCACCGGCGCCGACGAGTTGTGGGACCGGGCCGAAGGGGCGCTGGCCCAGGCGCTGCGCGACGCCGGGCTGGAGTATGAGGAACTGCCGGGCGAGGGCGCCTTCTACGGCCCCAAGGTGGAATTCCACCTGACCGACGCCATCGGCCGGACCTGGCAGTGCGGCACGCTGCAGTACGATCCGAACCTGCCGGAACGACTCGATGCCAGCTATATCGGTGAGGATGGCGCCCGCCATCGGCCGATCATGCTGCACCGGGCGATCCTGGGGTCGATGGAGCGCTTCATCGGCATGCTGATCGAGCATTACGCCGGCAAGTTCCCGCTGTGGCTGTCGCCGGTGCAGGTCACCGTCGCCACCATCACCAGCGAGGCCGACGGCTATGCCGAGGAAGTGGCCAAGCTGTTGAAGCGCAAGGGCCTGCGCGTCGAACTCGACACCCGCAACGAGAAGATCAACCTGAAGGTCCGCGAGCACAGCCTGCAGAAGGTTCCCCTGATGCTGGTTGTCGGAAAGCGGGAAGCAGACGAACGGACGGTCGCGCTCCGCGTGCTGGGCGGCAAGGATCAGGAAATTCTTGCCCTCGACGCCGCCGTGGCTAAACTGGTTGAGGAAGCGAGATCGCCTGCCGGCGAAACCGTGACCGATTCGCCGTTTTAACCGACTACGCGACGCCGCCGGCCCTCCTCTGGACGGCCGGCTTCCGCGTGGTTTCAGACCATGGAGAAGCGTCCATAGCCAGGATCCCGTCCGAAGCCGCCCCGACCCGCGAAGGCCCGCGGGTTAACCGGGAGATCTCGGCTCGTTCCGTTCGTCTCGTCGGTGCCGACGGCGAGATGATCGGGGTGGTGTCGTTGCGCGATGCTCTGCTGGCCGCTGAGGATGCCGGTCTCGATTTGGTCGAGATCGCTCCCCAGGCGGAACCGCCCGTCTGCAAAATCCTCGACTATGGCAAGTTCAAGTACGAGGCGCAGAAGAAGGCGAACGAGGCCCGCAAGAAGCAGAAGATCATCGAGGTCAAGGAGATCAAGCTCCGGCCGAACATCGATGACAACGACTATGACGTGAAGATGCGCTCGGCGCGCCGTTTCCTTGAGGAAGGTGACAAGGTCAAGGTGACCCTGCGCTTCCGCGGCCGTGAGATGGCGCACCAGGATCTGGGTATGAATGTGCTGGTCCGCGTCCGCGACGAGCTGGAGGCGCTGGCGAAGGTCGAGCAGATGCCGAAGCTCGAAGGCCGCCAGATGGTCATGGTGCTGGCTCCGCGCTGACGCGGGGTGAGGTTACGGAAAGGCCCGTCCGGGATGCCGGACGGGCCTTTTTTCTTGTGTGGTGTCGCTGTGCGGTTGCCCCCTCCCTAACCCTCCCCCGCTCTGCGGGAGAGGGAACTCCGCCGCTTCAACACTTACTCCCTCTCCCGCGAAGCTCTCGCACAAAGCTTTGCTTTGTGCTGACGCGACAGGCGGACCATAGGTCCGCTGAGAGCGGG